>JAAXVX010000126.1 GCA_013335275.1 Bacteroidales bacterium | reverse complement strand
TGATAAGTATCCGTAACCAGATGGAACGGGACTATACAATGATTTCAAAGAGGTACACAAAACTTTTCAACGGTCTTAACTCTAACTTAAAAACAAGAGTTTTTGAACTCGATAAACCGCTGATAGATTTTGCATACCATGAAATCGGGAAAATATCAAACAGAACAAAATACCTTACTGCAACAATACCTATCACACAGCTTGAATCAATATCCGAAAGTCAGAAAATTATCTCTTCCAACTTAAAAAAGCAGGTTGCAAATGCAATCTACTCTATTAAGGATTATATAAGGGAGATGAATGCTCAGGACAAAATAATTTCGCTGAAACTGGTTAATGACAAAAACATCCCCGGAAATAACTACATGCCTGTTGCCATATTAGAATCAGTTCCGGACAGGACAGGAAGGGCAACGACAGAGATTGTTTACCCGGTTGGTGAAATGGACAGCGAAATTAAAAATTCTATTTCCGACAAGATTTATAACAATCTTTTCCAGATGGAATGGTCCGAAGACAATCTGGCCTTTGCCGAGGTTATGAGCGAATTCAGCAAACTGCTATCCGCTTCTCAAAAACCGGATAAAGTAAAGGAAACAGCCATGACTCTGTTCCGCAACTGCAAGTTCGAGACCGCAAAAGGAGAATAAGGAACATGAGTTATGTAAAAACATATAACGACAAAGTAAGAGGAACTGTAGAGGTCCCATACGATGCATCTTCAAAGGGCGGGTCCAGGTCTGTTACAGTTGAATTGCCTGTTCAGGTAAACATACATGTGGATACCGAAACCTTTGACACAAGCGTAGGTGAGTGTGAAATGAGTCTCGGCCGGCTTACTTCTGCTCTCACAGATACCGAGGCGGCGGAGCTAAGGGCAAAGGAGATAAATTCAAAGAGAGTTGCAGATAGTATTATTAACGGGTTCTTCAGCTACATCCGTTCGGAGATAAGCCAGCAGGCAAGCGAGTTGTCAAAAATTGTTGAGTCAAAACTCATAATGATGCGGGAGCTTATGAAATCGGCAAAATCCAAAAGGGTTCAAATGGAGGGCGATTTCAAGAGGATTTCGGACAGGTACTGCAAAATTTTTGATGATTTAAACAGGGAGGTTTCGAACAGGATATTGGAAAATGACAGGACTGCATTTGATTTCCGGAACGAGACAGACAAATTTAAAGTGCGGGCATTTAACAATGACCTTGTTACTGTTATTTCTGTATTCGGAGCAGAAAACAGCGAACTATTGTCGCTGATAAGCTCTTCGGTTACAAAAAAACGAGTCTTTGATACTATCAATTTGTCCCGAATGTTTATTCTCGAGCAGAAGAGGCTGGAACAGTCTGTCAAAGGGAGCCTGATTGACGAAAGCTTTGCCGGCGATCTTCTTAGTCCGGTATGTTATCTGGAAACCACAAAGAATCGTCTTCAAATTGACAAGCGAGTGGTTTTTGAACCATATCTTGACCAACAGGAAGACCGTGCTTCCGAAAACGATATGATTGAAAGGTTTTCTTCCGGTACTCTCAATTGGCAATTGATAGGAGAAGAGGAACGAAAAAAATTACAAATTTATTTTGATAACGAACTTGAAAAACGATTTGTCTCTACCGACGAACATGTTTTACGGGTGAAGGAGACAATCCGTCAATTATCCGATTTAAGTTCTATAAATGTTACATTATGAAAGAATTGAAAGAATTGGTTTTTAATGAAAATAATATTCAGCTCAACGGGAATCTGGTAAAAGGCTCCATTTTGCCGGAAAAAATGGCTGAACTTGGCAGAAACATAACCATTCAGGCAGATTCTGTAATTGAAGGTGCTGTTTACTCATATAAACTGGAAATCCAAAACGGCAAAACAGAATTTCACGGCCCGGTGTTCACTCAGCTGGAGTTGTTTGTAAACAGCGACGCCCTGGGCGATATTATCTTTCATAAATGCGTAGGTTCTGCGAACTCTGTCGTTTCCCGGGCAACTAAATGCAACCTCTCTTTCTATTCCGACATAAATGCAAAAAAAGTCACTCTCTTTAACGCCTTTGTTGCAGGCAGCATATACGCCGATGAGGTAACGCTTCAAAATTGCGTAGTTATAGGAGGCGTGTTTTCGACACAAACGGCAGATATAACCAATTCGATTGTGGGAACATTTAACAGCCCGTCGGTAAAAGTTGCCGACCAACTGATAATGCTTTTGCCAAGCGCCTTTTCTGTCGAGAAAATAATAACTCTTCCGGGAACAAAATTTTATAACCTCAGCCTTGCCGATTTAGGCTCTCTGTACAAAGGGAGCAAGCAGACCCCGAATTCCGGCCGGATAGAGATGGACATAAATGCCGACGAGATAAAGACTGTTCTCACAAATAACGAAACCCAAAAGACGCTCAGAAGTTATACTGTTGTGGGAAAGGTTTTAGCTGCGGACTTAATGGATATTGACAAATTTCAGAACCATTTTCTCCTCACTTCGGCAAGTCTTGGGTCTCAGCTGCTAAAAAATTATGACCTGGGACTAAACTCAAAAGGAGAAACCGTAACAATAACAACCGAAAAAATACGTTCTTTCTTTTTTGATATCCTCAATGGTAAAATTGAAATTCAATATATAGACGGCAAGTTTAACCTGTCGGAAATTACAGGAAAAATGAAATAACTGTTTGGGGGAATATTAGCCTCCAAAAAATATGATTTCTCATTTTTATTCTTTATATTTGGCTACCAAACAACTATTTATGGAGAAACTTCAGAGAAAATCATTTGGTATATCAGATTTATATTGCGGCCGGCAAGCTTTGTTACTTGCTGCCGCATTATTGTTTCTTGCACTTTCCGGGTGCTCGCCGCTTTCAAAAAATCAGCTTAAGACTATTGAGACCTTTGCCGCTTCCTGCGACAGCTTTTCATTATATCCTTCTCTTCTGCTAAGGGAGATGTCGGAAGTGAGAGTGGAGAGAGGTACATATTATGCTTCTTCTCTTACAACTCCCGAGCTTAGGTTTCGTGAACTGAATGAAATTTATGACGGGTCTGTTAAAGATACCCTTCTCGCAAAAAAACTTGACCTGTCGGTGAAAATCCTTCAAAGATATTCCCGTGCTTTAAAATCGCTTGCCCATTCAAACCGCACCGCAGATGCCGGCAGGGAATTCCGCTCCTTCGGAAGGAACCTGGATTCTTTAGTGCTTGCATACAACGGACTTGAACTCACAAAACCGTTGCCATCCGGGCTGCTGAATCTGTCCGGAAGGATTGTCGGATACGGAGCCGAACTTATAGCCCACAGAGTAAGAAGCAAAGCCCTGCAAGAGTATATTATTGCAGGAGACTCTTTGGTTTCTCCTCTTTGCGACAATCTTAGCGGGATGATGACAGGGCCGGAAGTTAAAGCTCTTGTTGCAAATGAGCAGGAGGGGCTCAAAGCAAACTATCTCTCATATATGAGGACAAAGGGAGCAGATGCAGATATATCCGAAGACAGGAGATATTTACTTTTACTGGATAAAGCAGCCTCAATGGAAAAGCTTCGCAGGGGCTCCTCAACAGCAGTAAATGCATTGCGCCGCGCACACAATAAAATGGCTAAGGATGTCATGAGAAAAAAGAAGTTTAGTGAAATGTACGAAGAGGTTACCCTGTTTAGCCAGGAAGTTGAGAAGCTTTCCAAAGCAACTAAGAAGAGAATTGAAGCCCTTTAAAAAATAGATTCAGCACAATAATTCTAATATTTAGCACATAATTCTAGAAATATGGAATCCAAGGATAAATCAGCAGCAAAACAACTTGCTCAGATTAGAAAATCGCTGGCCGAAATTGAAGAGTTGAGGTATAAGGCATTAAAAAACAGCGTCAATGGAATTAAATCCGGAGAACAGCAATTCAGAGACATAAGCCTGGGGCCAAAAACACCTACCCCTCTTATGCAACTCGAACTGGCCTCGGTTGACCTTCGCAGAACCGAACGGGAACTGGTTTCAAAAATAGGAACAGATATTGCTTCAAAAATAAAGGCCGATGGGGATTCGCTCGAAACCCTTGCTGCAAAAATCCGTAAACGGGTAGAAAAGATGGGCCGGCTGCCAAAGCAACTGGATAAGCTTTCTAAAGTTATTCTCAATATTGTTACTATAATCTGAGGCCGCCCGGCTCCCTCCGGCCGAATCGCCGGCAGCGAGTTGCTTTTACAGGATGGCACGGGACTTTTCGCTATATTTGCGGACAGAGGACTTTAATATGCTGAATTTACCGATTATCCCAAGAGGAAGTACTGTCGAGAAATACGGCAATGGGCTCTTTAATGACACCTACAAGGTGATGTCCGGGAATCCGGACGAACCCGACTATCTTCTTCAGAAAATAAATCATAAGATTTTCAGGGATGTTGATGGCCTTCAAAACAATATAAAGAGAGTTACCGACCATATCCGTAATAAGCTCGAAATCGCCGGATTTACAGATATAGAGAGAAGAGTTCTCACTCCGGTTGAATTTCACAATCCGGCCACCGGCTCAAAGAGTTCATCAAAGTTTTATTTTAAAGACGGAAAGGGAGATTACTGGAGGTTGTTTCTATTCATCGACGGTGCATATTCATGCGAAAGAATGACATCTCCTCAAATGGCACGGATTGCAGGAAAGGCTTTCGGCAATTTTCACCGGCAATTGAGTGATTTTCCGGTAGAATCGTTGAGTGAAGTGATACCTAACTTCCACAATACCCCGTTACGAATTGAAAGTTTGCGAAAAAAAGTAGCAAAAGATTCTTTCGACCGTCTCAAAAATGTGAAGGACGAAGTAGAATATCTGCTCGAAAGAGCCGCAGAGTTTTCAAAAATCATTGAGATGGGGAAACTTGGTCTCATTCCAAAAAGAGTGGTTCATCAGGATACAAAATTCAGCAATGTTCTATTAGATACTTACGAGGATTCGGACGTTCCGGAAGCATTGTGCATAA
>JAAXVX010000125.1 GCA_013335275.1 Bacteroidales bacterium | reverse complement strand
CGTAAGTTCATTGCCCGGAGTAGGTACTGTTGCAGGGGGAGGATATAGAAACGACTTGCTGGTAAGAGGAGGAGGACCTTCCGAAAACCGATTTTTCCTGGACGGCATAGAAATACCGGGAATAAACCATTTCAGCACTCAGGGTTCATCCGGAGGACCTGTTGGCATTATTGATGCCGATTTTATCCGTGAGGTGGATTTTTATGCCGGATCGTTCCCTGTGGCAAGAGGCGGAGCTGTAAGTTCGGTTCTTGATTTCAAACTAAAAGAAGGGGATCCTGTCAAAAACAGATATAAATTCACAATTGGAGCTTCGGAGGCAGGAATAACATCCAGCGGGCATCTTTCAAAAAAGACAAACTATCTGGTATCTGCCAGAACATCCTATCTTCAGCTGCTTTTCAAAGCAATTGGCCTTCCTTTTCTTCCGTCATTTACAGATGCACAGTTTAAGATTAAGACCCGGTTTAACAATAAGCATGAACTCATATTTATCGGGATTGCAGGATTCGACAATATGACCCTGAATGAAGATACCGGCGGCAAAGAGTCCAATGAATATATTCTTGCCTATTTTCCTGTTATTCAGCAAGAGGTATTCACACTTGGAACAATTTTCAGACACTACTATGGCAATAACACGATGAACCTTTACCTGAGCCATAGTTATCTTAACAACCGCAATACAAAATACAGCAATAACGATTATTCATCAGAGCAGAATCTTTCACTTAAATACCGCTCAGTAGAACAAGAGACAAAATTCCGTATAGAAAATGTTTCAAAAATCTCCGATTTCCGTCTCACTCTTGGAGCAGGAGCAGACCTTCCTATTTATTCAAATAATACATATCAGAAAATTTTTCTTGAAAATCCGGTTACTGTAAATTACTCAACCAATCTCTCTTTTTTAAAGTATTCTGCTTTTGCAAACATCAATTATACATCACCGGATAAAAGATTTACTGCAAATGCCGGAGCAAGGGCAGACGGAAACAGCTACTCTTCTCAAATGGCAAATCCTCTTAATCAGTTTTCTCCAAGAGCATCCGTTTCGTACGAAATTGCAAAAAACTTTTACCTGAATGCGAGTGCAGGGAGGTATTATCAGCTTCCGCCATTCACCGCAATGGGCTTTAAAAACAGTAACGGGGAATATGTAAACAAGGGATTGAAATATATCGGTTCGGATCAGGTTGTTATAGGTGCCGATTATCGAAACGATTCTGGATTTCAGGCAACATTTGAACTTTTTCACAAATGGAATTTCAATGGAATGTATTCTGTTGCCGATTCAATTCCTGTTGAAGGGAAAGGCATAAACTACGGAGTTGTGGGTAATGAAGAGATAACATCAACCGTTAAAGGCCGCTCATATGGTGCAGAGCTTTCGGTAAGATGGTTTGTTACAGATAAATTTAACCTGTTAGCTTCACTTACAATGTTCAGAAGCCAGTTTTTTTCAAAAGAAGGAGAACTTATTCCCAGGTCGTGGGACAACCGCAGGCTTATGAATATATCTGCCGGCTATAAACTGCCTGCAAATTTCAGGATAGGTGCAAAATTCCGGTACTCGGGAGGCGGCCCATATACTCCGCTCGACGAAGACAAGTCTTCACTGGTATCGGCATGGGATGCAAGCGGGAGAGGTTATTTTAACTATGATTACTACAACACCCAATACCTTGGTGTCTTTAGCCAGCTCGACCTTAGACTTGACAAAGATTTCTACTTTAACAAGTTTGCCCTTAAAGTTTATATTGATATTCAGAATGCCCTTAATACAAAGTTCAGAAATGCAGATGTGCTGGTTAGTACAGGCACAATTGTAAACCCGGATGCTCCCTATTCTCAGCAGAGATATCAAATGAAGAAAATAGAGTTAACGGAAGGAACGCTCGTTCCAACGCTGGGGATTACTGTTGAGTTTTAAGCTCAAACAGGTCTCTTTTTGGCCAGTGGCTCACTTTCGAGACGCTTTTCCTGAACATGGCATCGATTTGCCTTGGAAATGTAGACCCTTTCCATGAACTTGTATTTGTAATAAATACCCATGAAATTCCGTCTCTCTGATATTTTAGAAGAGCGCTCGACCCGGAAAGGGTGCCTGTTCTTGACCAGTCTCCGTTTTTGTTAACTTTTGCCCATCCTATAGGCAGTATCTGGGATGTACTGGTTGTCATAATATCAATACTCTTTTCATTGATGATATCCGGAATGTCCGGCCTGCCGTCAATGGATGCTACAAAAAGCAAAAGTTCCGATGGCGAGGCAACCCATGCTCCGGCACCCATAAGCCCCTCAATATTATTACCTCCGTAGCATCTTGGCAGCATTGCGCCACTACCGTCGAAAGCCTCAACAGGCACCTCGTTTTCAGGTTCATAGTACCTTACTTCATTTGGGAACTTCTGGCTGTAAAGGTTATGGGCAAGGTGCATATCATAAATTCCTGCCGGGTTCAATATTCTCTCTTTTATATAATCTTCATAAGGCTTTCCGCTCACCTGTTCAATAACCCTTGAGAGAATTACATATCCGAGGTTGGAATATCTTGTGCCGTTACCGGGCGCGAAGCCAAGTCTGCGGGAAATTGCATATTCTATAACGTCATCCGGAGAAGGAACCGAATCAAGACTCATTCTTTTACTTATTGTTGTAGTGATGAACATCGGATCTCCGGCCCCCAGAGTGAAGCCTCCCCTGTGCCTTAGCAAATCTTCAATTGTAATTGATTTTATCCTTTTGTCACTGATGTTTTGAAACTGAGGCAAATCAAGTATTCCTCCTTCCCCGAAAACTTTGCTTTTTAGAGAAATGCTGTCGTCTTCAATCAATTTCATTATGCCAACAGCTGTTATCAGCTTGGAAACAGACGCTATTCTGAAAATATGCCTGGGTTCAACCCTGACGTTCATTCCTTCATCGGCCCATCCGTACCCTTTAGTGTATATCAGTTTTTCATCTTTCATTATTGCCAGGGAAGCACCCTTTATGCGCCATTCACGCATAAAACGTTCTATTTGCCCGTCCAGTTTCTTTGTCTCTGGGAAATCGCTTAATTCATTGCTTAAAAGAAGATTTAATGCCATCGGGAGATCCTCGTCCTTTGCTATCGGATTTGCTGCTGCCCCCTTAAGGACATCGCGGAATCCGAATGCCAGGCTTACGGAAATTATTAAAAAAAGAGATAGAACTAAAATTTTTCCACTGGATAGCTTTTTGCTTCTTTTCATAGTCCAAAAATAGAAAAAGATAAAATGGCAGCAAAATTTTATATGCTGCGTGTTTTGTAATTGAAACGAATTATAAACAATACAGACGCAGCGAGCAAACCAAAGGCAAATCCAGACATGAGCCCGGCCTCTCCCAAATTGAAAACAAATCCAAAAACATATGCGACAGGCAAAGAGACAAATAGATATGAAAAAACAGCAATGAGCATAGGCCTTTTTACATCTGTGAGTCCGCGCAGAGCTCCGAGTGCAGTAACCTGTAATCCGTCAAATAATTCGAATAAAGCCACTACAATAAATATTTTTCCTGCAATTTTTATTACATCCATGTCGGATGTGAACACCGATGAAATTTCCTCTCCGAAAAACATAAAAATTAATGCGAAAAAGCCCATAAATACAAGAGAAATATGCATCCCTGCAAAACCATTTTTTCTCGCTGTTTTTGTGTCTCTCATGCCAATTGCGTGGCTAACAAGGATTGTTGAGGCACCTGCAATTCCATTCGAAATCATAAATGTGAAATTTATCATGGTAAGTGCAATCTGATTTGCAGCCAGTGCATTTGTTCCTATCCATCCCATCATAACCGTAATAAAACTTAAGGAAAAAAACTCAACGGCCATTTGCCCGGAAATTGGAACGCCTATTTTTATTAGCTCAAACTGTTTTTTTAAAGAAAAAAGTTTTTTGTCGAACATGTTTAAAAATCTTCTGTATCGGATATTTTTAAGCAATACTGCAGCAAATATAACCGGCATTATCAGCCTGGAAATGAGAGTCGCAATTCCGGCACCGGTTGCTCCCATTTGTGGTGCCCCCAGTTTTCCATATATAAGAATATAGTTCAGGATAATATTTACCACATTCGCAATGATGGTTATATACATTGCAATTTTAGTATTCCCGATTCCCTCCATAAACTGTTTGGACGTGAGAAAAAGCATCATGGGAATTACAGATATACTAACCAGAATATAATAGTTATAAGAGAGTGCAACAACCTCGGGAGGCTGTCCCATTAAACCAAGGAGAGGTATAATGGCAATGAGAATCATGACAAGAAATACTGAAGAAATGAGATTGACAATTATTGAGTTCTGAAAATATCCGGCGACAATCCTGTATTCACCTCTTGCCCAAAACTGTCCTGCAACAGGAGTGAGACTTATAGAAAGGCCTATTCCAAAAACCATTATATTCATAATTATTGCTCCGGCAAAAGAAACCGCAGCAAGAGGTGCTGCTCCAAGCCGGCCCACCATTATACTGTCCACCATTTGAACAACAGATTGCCCTGCCAGGGATAATATAATTGGCAGGGCAATATTCAGATTATTTTTGTAGTGATTGATGTGCAATTTTATATTCTAAGTTAGGAGATGTTGAAATCTTGCTGATTTGATTACTATTAGTAACAGATATGGCGAAAAATGTTATAAATTTTTTAAAATAAATTGAAAATTATTACTTTTTTTAAAATCTATTTATATATTTGTATAACAAAAGTGGTTGAAAAAGTCACATTTGAGGCAGGCATATAGATTGGGGGTTAGTTTCTATGCCTGCCTTCTTTTTTATTTTATTCAAGCTCGAACCGCACCAATACTGTGTGCTCAAACCGGATCTTTTCAAATTCAAGTACAGGAGAAATAAAACTATCGGCACTTTCGCCCATGGACATTTTTGTCACCGGCTGTACGCCCCTTACCTGCATCAAC
>JAAXVX010000416.1 GCA_013335275.1 Bacteroidales bacterium | reverse complement strand
TATTGCCCCAGCGTTTAAATTTTCTCTCTTTGCGAAATTCAAATGCTCTTCCCATCTTATCTTATTATTTATTGTTGCGGAACAGATTGCTTAATTTTAGCAATGTATTTGTCGATTTCAAATCCTTCAATTGTCTGAGGATATTTAATTTTAATCTCGTCATACACTTCAAGAGCTTTTGCGGTGTCACCAAGCTCTTCATACATTATACCCGCCTTAAGAAGGTAACCTGCAGCAAAAGGATTGTCAACATGTTTGGCTGCCTTCATATACTGGCTCGCTGCTTCTTTGTAATTTTGAAGTCCAGCGTAAGCATCTCCAATGTTGCAGATAGCACGTGCCTGCATAACAAGATCGTCTCCCTTATATTTTTTCAGATAATCAATGGCATTCTGATAGTTGCCAAGCTGAAGTTCCGAGATACCTGCATAGAGGTAAATCGCTTCGCCTGCATTGCTGCCATATTCATCAATTATTTGCTTGAAACCAAGTGCATTGCCGTCTCCGTTGAGGGCAAGTGCAAATGAGTCTGCACGGAAGTGTTGTTCGGCAGTAAAGGACTGAGCAAGAGCCTCCTGTATTAGCGGTTTGCGGTATAAGTGCTGATAAGCAAAACCTGCGCCTACTATCAAAAGTATAATAATTGCGCTATAAATGAGCGGTTTTTTATACCTCTCAATAAAATGCTCGGTGTTGTTGAGGGCCTGTTCTACTGATTGCTCAGGATCATGTTGATGGTTTTTGTTTGTCATCGCTTCTTTTTTTAGCAGGTTGCAAAATTACAATATTTTGTCTAATCTCAAATATTTAATTCATAAAAGTAGTAACTTTGTATATTAATAAGATGTAAATGTATTTAAAGAGGATATCAATACTCAATTTTAAAAATATTGGCGAAGCAAAAATTGAATTTTCTCCCAAATTAAATTGCATTACTGGAATAAATGGTTCCGGAAAAAGTAATCTTCTGGATGCTGTATATTATCTCTCGATGTCCAAGAGTTACTTCTCTAACATAGACCAGTATACAATAAATCATGGGGAGAGCATGGCGGCAATTCACGGAGACTATACAAGAGAAGACGGAACAGAAGAAAAAATTTCCCTCTCTCTAACCTCCGAAGGAGAGAAGAGTATCAAGAGAAACGGAAAAACCTATCAGAGATTTTCCGACCACATTGGACTTATACCTATTGTAATGGTATCTCCATACGACACATGCCTTATAAATGAATCGGGCGAGGAGAGGAGGCGTTTTCTTAATGCCATACTGTCGCAAACAGACAGGGAGTATCTGCGCAGAGTGCAAAACTACAACCAGTTGCTTGCACAAAGAAACAAACTACTTAAAAATAGTTCAATTTCACCGGACTTGCTGTCTGCTTTTTCTGAACAGCTATCTTACAACGCAGCATATATTTATCAGGCCAGAAAAGAATTTGTAAACAGCCTTGTTCCCCTGGTATCAAGATATTATTCAATGCTCTCAGGCGGCAGGGAGGAAATTTCCATTGATTACAAATCCGATCTGGAAGAGGGCCCCCTCTCGGAATTGCTGATAAAGAGCATGGAGAGGGACAAGACATTTAAGTACACTACAACTGGTGTTCACAGGGAC
>JAAXVX010000415.1 GCA_013335275.1 Bacteroidales bacterium | reverse complement strand
AAGATGCAGGATAAGTCTATCGAATAATTAAATAACATATAGGCAAAGGATGTTAAAGGACAAGGTCGTAATTATTACCGGAGCCAGTTCCGGAATTGGACTTGCAGCTGCAAGAGAGTTTGCGGCAGAAGGTGCAAAACTGGTTTTGGCGGCAAGAAATTCCGACCGTCTTAAAGAGATTGAGGCTGAACTTTCCCACATAACAGAGGTACTCCCGGTTAAGGCAGACGTATCTCTGGAGGAAGATTGCAGGAACCTTATTGAACACGCTGTTGCGAGATTTGGCAGGATAGACATACTTGTCAACAACGCCGGAATTTCAATGAGGGCGATGTTCAAAGATTTAGACCTTAATGTAATCCGCAGGCTTATGGACGTAAACTTTTGGGGCACGGTATATTGCACAAAATATGCTTTGCCCCATATTTTAAAAACTGAGGGTTCGGTGGTAGGTGTCATATCTATTGCCGGGTTTAAAGGTCTTCCGGCAAGGACGGGCTACTCTGCTTCCAAGTTTGCCATATATGGTTTCCTTGACACGCTTCGTGTTGAACACCTGAAGGATAATCTTCATGTTATGATTTTTGCTCCCGGATTCACGGCATCAAACATCCGCGAGAGCGCTCTTGTTGCCGACGGCTCACATCAGGGAGAAACTCCGAGAGACGAGAATAAGATGATGACTGCTCAGGAGTGTGCAAAGCACCTGATAAAAGGCATTAAAAAGAGAAAAGCACAGGTAATTCTCACTTTTATCGGAAAACTGACTGTGCTTCTAAATAAATTTTTCCCAAGGCTTGTAGACCGGCTTGAGTACGATTATATGAAAAAGGAGCCAAACTCCCCTCTCAAATAATTTTCCTGCTAACCGGCTTTTATTCCGGCCTTAATATTCTCTGCAATTCTCTCTACCAAAACTCTTCTTGCTTCTCTGCTTGACCATGCTATATGTGGCGTGAGAATAATTCTTTCGTTGTCTACGATTTGAAGATATGGATGGCCTGCCTGTAAAGGTTCAACCTCATATACATCAACAGCAGCCCCTGCAATCAGTCCAAAATTTATTGCCTGAGCCAGGTCTTTCTCGTTAACGATTCCTCCCCTGCCCATGTTTAGAATATATGCATTTGGCTTCATTATCTTCAGCTCCTCCATTGCAATGAGATTTTTAGTCTTCTCGTTTAAGGGGGCATGAATAGAAATGATATCGCTTTTTGTGAGAAGCTCTTCCAGCGTAACTGCAGGGTAATCCTTGCAATGAGCTGTTCCCTGTGTTGAATAGTAAGAAACTTTTGCGCCAAAAGCGGTTGCTATTGCTGCAACTCTTTTTCCGATTGCTCCCATACCTATTATTCCGTAATTTTTACCGCTCAGTTCAAAGAAAGAACGCCCGGTATCTGTAAAATGCGGACTTTTTGAATAGTCTCCGCTCTTAACGCATCTGTCGTAATAACTTATGCTGTTTATGAGAGAAAGCAATGATGCAAATGTAATTTGCACAACACTTTCCGTAGAATATCCTACAGCATTTTTTACGGGAATGCCTTTTGATTCGGCGTATGCGCAGTCAATATTATTTGTGCCGGTTCCTGCAACGCAAATAAGTTTCAGTTTACGGGCCGCA
>JAAXVX010000124.1 GCA_013335275.1 Bacteroidales bacterium | reverse complement strand
TGATCGCGCTTGCAGGCATGGCTTTGATTGCATCCTTGAAGTTTTTTACCAGCATTCCCGACGACTTGCCATTTACAAGCACCTTAAAGTTTGTTTCACCGTTAAGACGGACCACATCTTCGCCATCCACGCTCAACATCGGAACTTTGCGAAGAATGTCCACAATGGCACTTGACGCAGTTTGAGGGTCGGATTCAAGGTTATAAGTCAGTTTGTCAGGCTCGTTTTTAATAAGCGGCTTAATACCCACAACTGTCACCTCTTTAATCTGCATCCCCTCCAGTAATGAAATTTTTCCTACCTCTACCTTCTTTTTGATATTATCAAGAACAATTACGCTCTTTGAATTTGTATAACCTATCATCGAAGCTGACAAAATGTATTTTCCACTCTTAGGCGCTTCAATGATAAACTTTCCGTCGGCCCCACCGGCAACGGCTTTAAGTAGCTTTAAAGAATCTGTAAAAAGTGCCACTGTAGGGTACTCTATACTTCTTCCCGATGTTGAATCGACAACCATTCCTGTAATCGTAATCTTTGGATTATCAGCTTTTTGAGCAATAAGATTTGCTGCGAAAAGAATAAACAGGCATGTTAGAAAAAATAATTTCTTCATTTTTAACCTTTTAATTTTTTTTTAAATAATGCTGGTTGTGTAGGTAGGTGAGGGCCAGGGCTTCCAGGGTTTTATATTGGATTAAAATGCTCCGCAATTTCCGTGCCTATTTTTTATTTAAAAAAATAAAAATGCTTTATAATGAAATTATTGCGACGATGTGAAGATTAATTTCTATCCATTCGCTTGTTTTTACCATTCCCATCATTTCTACCGGAGGGGTGAGTCCAAAGTCGCGTATGCTTATGCGCATTTTGCCGTCGGCATACCGCATACCGTTTTCCAATCCGGATGAGAAAGGGATATAGTATTGCTTTGTTACTCCGGTAATTGTAATGTTTAAGAATGCTTTTCCGGTAATAGAATTTGAGCCGGGAATTGTGGAGAGTATCTCCAGATTATTTAACTGAATGTCCAGAACAGGATACGTTTCCGACTTTATTAGCTTTAAAAAGCCATTTAGTGCGATTCTGTTGGTTGATGTGAAATTTTTTACCTCCAGTGCAAGTCTGTTCTGACTTATACCAATTTTGTTCTGATTTTGCTGATATGTGAAGTTGAACGATTTCCCAGGGAATTTATCTCCCGGCAAAACAAGTTTGAATTTAGAAATATTGGTAGATCCGAATATCGTAAGCGAACTGCTGTTGTCCAGTTCAAGCCGGGTTTGCGTTTGAGCGACTGAAACCGAAAATGCGGCTAAAACAAAAATTACGACAGCAAAAAGTCTCTTCATCTTTTAAATTCTGTAAAAAAACCGGTAAGAGCGATACTCTTACCGGTTTGCAATAAATATACCAATAATTAGAATCCAACAACTGCCTCAATAACAAGACCATTGAATTTTCCGCCATTGCGAAGGTCTGTAGAGACAAAACCATTATAGTTCTGACTAACATACTCTGCTTTTGCCATGATGTTTTTAGTCACGAACCAGCCACCACTCACGGCAACTCTGTTAATGTTTACATCTGCACCGCCCACTGTGCTTGATACCTTGTTATAACGGCCACCAAGCCAGAAGTTGTCCGATTTTCCGAATCTGTAAACGAGGTCGGTTGCAAACTGGTTTGCAGAACGCTCGATTTGCTCGCTTTTTGAACGGCCTTTGGCGGTTTCTATAGTAGTAAACCACTCAAGACCTCCAACTTTCAGAAATACGTTACCCATTACAGCACCAATTTTGTCGGTAAAGCCGGGATTGAAACGACCTGAAAATGCAGTTGAAGTTGTGAGAGCGTTGTCCATTACACCAAAATAGTGTGAACCCGAACGGTCGCCGCCATAAAGAGTATTTGCAATTGAACCGGCAGTGTAGTAACCCGAACCGGTGATGCGGAGGCGTACCAAATCGCTTAATTGTTTGTCATAACCAATCTTGCCAATAAAAGCAGGATGGCTTTTTCCATCGCTTCCACCTGCATAAACAACACCTTTGGCGATATCACCTTTGATCTTGCCATTGGTCATCGCAACAACTGCAAGGAAACCTTTGCTTTGTACATCAATTTCTGCACCAATTTCTGTAGCGAACTCATCCATAATATAGTTTTCTACGAATGGGTTGTAAATTGAGTTGCCATTGTCCGACCTGCGGAAGTGGGCATCGCCGTAGTTAACTTCCATGTGACCTACTTTAATAGTAGTGTATTCCATTACTTTGTCAAGAAGAGCACTCTTCAGGAAAGGAAGCTTGTCAAACTGGATATAACCGCCTTTAACCCAAGTCTCATTGTGGTGACGGGAAGAAAGGTAAAGTGTCATGTTAAGTGTTACTCCATCGGCCAGAAATGCATCAAGATAAAGGTTTGCATTTGCTGTGTTAAAACCGGAAGTGATGGCAACAAGGCCCGGTGTAGCAGTAGATGTTGTGCTATGGCTCAGTGTCTGGAAAGACTGAGTAAAACTGCCTCCGAATTTGAGTTTTAGTTTGTCAAATTTTGCAAGGTTCTCTTTTTTAGTTTCAAATCCGTTAATTCCGGTCTTGTCATAAGGCCGAACCTGAGAAAATGCCGTACTACTCATAAAGAGTACAGCAAGAAGTGTGATAATTGTTTTGTTCATGTTTGGTTATAATTTTTGTTAGTTAGTAGCTGCTAAATTCTGAGCCGGTACATTTATATCTAATTTAATTGTAACAGCATCGCCGGATCTGATTGTTCCGAGCAGAGCAGTAGGGGGCTTCATTTTAAAATCAGTCATTTTCAACGGAACACTTACGGAAAGCTGATATCCGCCTGTCGCTGTCTTTTTGCCTGTAGATTTAAAAGTAATTTTTTTGGTCACACCTGCAATAATCAGGTTTCCTGACAATGTAACCTGTACATCTGAACCGGAAACAACCGGAGTTGCAGGCTCAGTCATTTGAAATACTATTGAAGGATATTTGTCTGAATTAAATGCTTCGTAAGTCTTTTTATCCATTAGCCTTTCTCCGCTCTTAATAGACTGAACCGGAATCTTAACAGTTAACGATTGAATTTCGCTTGTTTTACTAATTACAAACTCTCCTGTGATTTGATCTGTCTTGGATTCCCAATCATGAAGAGTGGAAGTTCCTAAAATTCTTGCAGTAGTTGTGAATGTATTTGTTTTTGTGCTTTGGGCATTTATATTCCCTGCAGTAGTGAACATGATGCCTGCAAGAAGCAGCATGAAATACTTTGTTGTTAATTTCATCTTTGTATTATTTATCGTTTCTTTCAATTATTTGAGCGATGGTCTTTCTTGACAACATATCTTTATATTCTTTTTTTACTTCAATCCAGTAGTCTCTTGACAGGCAGTTTTTGGACCTGTCGCAAAACCCCATGTCGTTAATACAATCTACAATTACTATGGGTTCAAATGCTGTATATACATCATATACTGTTATCTCTTCAGGCTTTCGGGTAAGTTTAAACCCGCTTCCCTTTCCTTTTGCGTGGGAAATTATTCCTTTAAGTTTCAAAGAAGAAATAATACTGTCAAGGTACTTAAGAGAAATTTCCTGATTAATTGCAATGTCTTTTTGCAATACTCCGCCCGGGTCATTTGAACTGGCAATCTCAATTACCGCCCTTAATCCATAGCGTATTTTTGTATTAATTTTCATAGTTCTGAAGTTTTTCGCGACAAAAATAGTAAAAAATACAAATCCTATAACATTTGTAGTCTTATATTGTTAATATTTTGCAGTAAGAAATAAAATAAAACACTATTCAATAATCATTAAAATTCAGAAATTCAGCAGTTTTAAGGGATTTCCAAAACAATTTTCAATCAATCGTTATGCTTCATTTTTTTTTATAAATTTGCACTTGTTCGGTTGAATAGTCTTTCATTAATAAACAAACAAATGAAAATAAAGATTAAACTGTTAGGAATATTGTGTTTTTTATTGTCCTTCAACTTGAATTCTGGGGCACAGCAAATTTCATCCCCAAACGGGAACCTGATACTCAAAATAAACTCCGAAAACGGGTCGGTTTTATACGAATTGAGTTATAAGGGTAAAAATGTAATATTGCCCAGCAAGTTGGGAGTTGAAGCCGATGGCTTCTCAATGAGCGGCGATTTCTCAATAAAAGGGACTAATAAAAAAGAGGTGGACGAAAAATGGAAACCTGTCTGGGGACAGTATTCCGTAATCAGAAACAACTATAACGAAATTGCCGTAGAATTGGTCCAGAGCGGGTCAAAGGCAAGGGAAATGATTGTCCGTTTTCGTTTGTTCAATGATGGACTTGGCTTCCGGTATGAATTTCCGGAGCAGAAAAACCTGAATTATTTTACTCTTTTAAACGAAATCACCGAGTTCCGTCTTTCCGGAGACCACGTTGCATTCTGTATCCCCGGCGACTACGACACAAATGAATTTTCGTATACAACGGCAAAAATTTCAGAAATAAGCAAAGGGATGGACATTGCAGCCCAAAGCAAAGGATATGAATCCAAAGCAGAAGGGTATACGGTGCAAACTCCGCTTATGCTCAAATCTGCCGATGGAATCTATATTAATATTCATGAGGCCGCTTTGGTGAATTATGCGGGAATGCTTCTTAATGTAGACGATAAAAACTTTATACTAAGCGCACACCTTACGCCCGACAAACTTGGGAAGAAGGGTTATCTTCAGGCTCCCTGCAATTCACCGTGGCGGACAGTAATTGTCAGCGACGATGCGCGCGACATACTGGCATCACAGACAATCCTAAACCTGAATGAACCATGTGCCTATGAAGAGACATCCTGGATTAAGCCGGTAAAATATATAGGTGTATGGTGGGAGATGTTCATCGGAGGAGGAGCAACCTGGGCCTATTCCGATTTTTATAAGGCGAAACCCGGCGTAACCGATTATAGTAAGCTCAAGCCTAATGGCAAACATGCTGCAACAACTCAA
>JAAXVX010000123.1 GCA_013335275.1 Bacteroidales bacterium | reverse complement strand
CCTTTTTGCCACTTTCATACAAGGCATTTCTTATTGCTGCATATACAAGGGATGGATTGTTTTCCGACCTTTCCGATGTTATTTTTGCCATCTCAGCCGCACCGGCAAGAAGGGATTTGATATCGTAGCCTGCAAGTGCTATAGGAAGAAGCCCTACCGGAGTAAGAACGGAAAAACGTCCCCCAACATCATCGGGAATAATGAAAGTTGTATAGCCTTCGTTGTCTGCAAGCTTTCTCAAAGCACCTTTTGAACTGTCGGTTACTGCCACAATTCTTTTTGCACTCTCTTCCCTTCCGTATTTGTCTTCAAAGAATTTCTTTATAATCCTGAATGCAACTGCAGGTTCTGTTGTAGTTCCAGATTTTGATATAACTACCGCCGCCGCAGAGCGCTCTCCCAAAACATCCATAAGCTCGGACAAATACTCTTCCGAAAGGTTTTGTCCTGCAAATACGATTTTTGGGCCCTTAAACGTCTTACCGTAAAGGTCAAAATGATGTGAAAGGGCTTCAATGGCAGCTTTTGCGCCAAGATATGACCCTCCTATTCCAATGACAACTACTATTTCTATCTCCTTTTTCCATCTTTCGGAAACAAGTTCAATTTCCCCGATTACAGATTTATCTGATGCCGAAGGTAAATCGAGCCATCCCAGAAATTCGCTGCCTTTTCCCTCTCTGCTTTCAAGCGTATCAAATGCTTCAAGAGCATTCCCGAATGCCTGCTCTATTTGACCGGCAGTAAGAAAATGCCTTGTTGCATTAAAATCTACTTTTATAATCTTTTCCATAAATTACTGCAATTGTTCGGTTAACTGTTTAATGATATATGCAGGATACTTGTGTTCATAAAGTATCTTATACATCGCCTCTGCAATTGGCATGTCCACATTGTATTTCTTGTTTATTTCGTAAATACATTTGGTGCCGTAATAACCTTCGGCAACCATGTTCATCTCAACCTGCGCAGAGTGTACGGAATATCCCTTGCCAATCATACTGCCGAATGTTCTGTTTCTGCTGAACTGGGAATAGCATGTAACAAGCAGGTCTCCCAGATAGGCCGATTTAGAGGTTTTTCTGTTTGAATCCGGGTGAGTGGCATGAAGGAAGTCCCTCATTTCGTGGAATGAATTCGTAATGAGAACAGCCATAAAGTTGTCTCCGTACGAAAGAGCATGGCATACACCTGCTGCAACAGCATAAATGTTTTTAAGAACAGCCGCATATTCAACTCCGTAAATGTCGGTTCCCGGAACTGTTTTAATATAACTGCAGGTAAACACATCACAAAGCGAGCGGGCAACTTCTATGTACTTGCTGGAAAGAGTAAGATACGAAAGCCTTTCCATCGCAACCTCTTCTGCGTGGCAAGGGCCGCTTATAACTGCTATCCTGCCGTATGGTACAAAATGATTAATGTTAAAATACTCTGCAATGGTGATATTGTCTACAGGCACCATGCCTTTAATGGCAGTAATTATAAACTTATCCTCAAGAGAGCGTTTAATTTTAATTGCCTCGTTCATAAAATAGGCAGACGGTATCGTAAACAGAAGAACATCTGCAGAATCTATTACTTCATTGATGTCGGAGCTGAAGTCAATTTTTGAAGATTCAAACTGAACCGCCTGAAGGTAATATGGATTGTGTCCTGTTTGTTTAAGCTGGTCCATCATCTCATCATCCCTCACATACCAGGAAATCCGCTCCTGATGATTCAGCAGCAGTTTTGCCAGAGCCGTAGCCCAGCTTCCGCTGCCAATCATTGCGTAGCGAAGGTCCTTTCTTTCAAAGAAATTATCCATGTCGATATAAAATTGTTTATCCAGGTTTTTAGTAACACAAATATACCCATTTTGTAACATTTTCTAAATAAAACTTCTACTTTTGCAGACACATTATGTGGAAACTAAAATAATGGATATTAAGACATTGCATAACAAAGCCTTAGACGGCAGCCCTCTGACTCTTCAGGAGGGAGTTTTTCTATATACAAACAGTACTGCACAGGAACTCTTTTCTCTGGCAAACCGGATAAGGTTTAAATTAAACCCCGCTCAAAAGGTAAGCTGGCAAATTGACCGGAATGTGAATTACACAAATATATGCATTTCCGGTTGTCTGTTTTGCAACTTTCACTGCACTATATCTCAGAGCGATAAGGGATACACAGCAACAAAAGACGAGTACAGGGAAAAGATTGCCGAGCTCAGGATGATGGGAGGAGATCAGATATTGCTTCAGGGCGGGCTTCACCCGAATTACGATATCACTTTCTACGAACAACTATTCACAGACATTAAATCCATAGATCCGGAACTAAAGCTCAACGCACTTGGCCCGCCGGAGGTTGCGCATATTGCCAGGATAAGCAAAATATCAATTGAAGAGACTCTCCGCAGATTAATTGCTGCGGGCCTCACTTCTCTTCCCGGAGCAGGAGCAGAAATACTGTCGGACAGAGTAAGAAAAGTTCTCTCTCCTGCAAAACCAAACAGCGCAAAGTGGGTTGAGGTGATGAAATGCGCACACCAGCTTGGACTCGGCTCTACAGCTACAATGGTATACGGGCATATCGAAACACTTGAAGAGAGGATTGGTCACCTGGTTACAATCCGGGAAATTCAGGACTGCAAGCCCGTGGAGGCTCCTGGGTTCCGGGCATTCATCTGCTGGCCAATGCAAACAGAGGATACAAAGCTTGCCCGAATGTTTTCAATAACTCCCCTGAGTGCGGTAGAACACCTGAAAATGGTTGCAATCTCCCGGATAATGTTAAACAATATTCCTCATATCCAGGCATCATGGCTCACCATAGGGCCCGAGCTCGGAAAGATTGCGCTCCATTGCGGTGCCGATGACATGGGGTCAATTATGATTGAGGAAAATGTAGTCTCTTCTGCGGGTGCAGATTATAGAAGGAATAAAGAGGAGATGCAAAAAATGATAACCGATGCCGGATTTGAACCCTGGCTCAGGAGTCAGGATTACTCTCCGCGCTAAACAGAGAACTCTCTTTATCTGCAAGATATCCTGTATCCGAAGGAAGGTTTTTGCTCAATGCGGCCTCAACGGCCAGAACATCGCACCTTTCATTTTCTTTATGACCGGCGTGCCCTTTTATCCACACAAATTTAACTTTGTGAATCCTGTATATTTTAAGGAAACGTTCCCATAAATCCGGGTTTTTCTTTTTGGAAAATCCCTTTTTCTCCCAGTCAAAAAGCCATCCTTTGTTTACTGCATCGCAAACATAAGAGGAATCGGAATAGACTGTTATTACAGACCCGCTTTTTTTGAGAGCCTCAAGGCCAATTATTACCGCTAGAAGTTCCATGCGGTTATTTGTAGTTAAAAGATATCCGCCGGATAACTCTTTCCTGTGACTTCCGCTTTTAAGAACAACCCCGTAACCTCCGGGGCCGGGATTACCCCTCGATGCTCCGTCGGTAAAAAGCTCAATCATTGTTGTTTCGGGAAACAGGTGTTTCTACTTTGAGCGGATTTGCCCTTATTATTTCGTATTCTTGTCTTTTGTTGAATATATCTATTGCACAATATATTGCCGAAAGCATTGATGCACCGGAAGCAAGGTTTTTTCCTGCTATATCATGGCCTGTCCCATGATCGGGAGAGGTTCTCACAACCGGCAAACCGGCCGTGAAATTTACACCGTTCTCAAATGAAAGTGCCTTGAACGGTATCAAACCCTGGTCGTGATACATGGCAAGGACCGCATCAAATTTTGACATAAGCGGCGATGCAAAGAAACCGTCCGGGGAATACGGGCCAAAAGCCAGCTCTCCGGAATGTTTAAGAGTTTTTATCGCCGGTTTTATAATTTCTTCTTCTTCTGTACCAAGCAGTCCTTCATCTCCGGCATGCGGGTTAAGGGAGAGAACGGCTATTTTAGGCCTGTCTATTCCAAAATCTTTCCTGAGAGATTCCGCCATGAGTTTATACTTGAGAATAATGAGGTCGGAAGTGATGCCTGAAGCAATACTCTTTACAGGCAAATGGTTTGTAACCAGTCCTACCTTAAGTACGGGAGAAACCATAAACATAAGTGATTCCTGAACGCCAAACTCTTTTGCAAGATATTCTGTATGCCCGGGAAAACTAAATCCGTCGCGGTTCATAGATGCCTTATTGAAAGGGGCCGTAACCAGCACGTCTATTTCTCCTTTTTTGAGATCGGCAACTGCAGTTTCAAGTGCAAGCATGGCACCCCTCGCACTCTCGGATGAGGCCTTTCCGGGTTCGGCTACAAGTGAATCAGGTATGCAGTTGATGATATTAATTCTTTTGGGATGCAATTCTTTGGGAGAGTTTACGATATTAGTTGAGAGTCCCTCCATCTCCGGGATATTCTTCTTGTGAATGCCAAATATTCTTGATGACCCGTAAATTACAGGAGTGCACATTTCCAGAATTCTGGGATCCGAGAGAGCCTTGATAATAACTTCGTAAGAAATTCCATTACTGTCTCCCTGCGTTATTCCAACCACTATTTTATTGTTCATATTGCGCGCTTAAAGAATTTTTTTGCAAGATACAAAATTTAGATAAGATTGTTAACTTTGTGGCATGCCGAGCATGCTGGACAGTGAAATCAAATTTCTTCCCGGAGTGGGGCCAAAAAGAGCTGTGCTTCTTGAAAAGGAGCTTAACATTAAAAGCTTCCGGGACATGCTCACTCTTTTCCCTTTCAGATATATAGACCGCACCAAGATTTACTCGATTTCCGAGATTGAGGCAAGCATGAGTTATATCCAGCTCCGCGGTAAAATCACAAGAATAAACGTAATAGGAGAAAAAGGCCCGGCTAAAAGGCTGGTGGCATCTCTTGCCGATTCAACAGGCGTAATTGATCTTGTATTTTTTAAAGGGGTAAAATGGGTAAAGGATAAGCTGCGTCTCAATACCGAATATATAGTATTTGGCAAACCAACGGTTTTCAACCAGAGTTTAAACATTGTTCATCCCGAGATTGACCCTGCAACTGAGGAAAACCCTTTCTATGTTGGG
>JAAXVX010000122.1 GCA_013335275.1 Bacteroidales bacterium | reverse complement strand
CAAAGACAGTATCGACTATGCTACATCCATACGCGATAAGTATAACAAAATGCGTGATGCTCACAGTTCGCGCGTTGTCGAAAAGAATCTTCTTACACTGAGTCAGGCTCGTGCGAACAGGTTTTGTGGCGACTTCTCCCCTTTTGCTCCAAAGCAACCGGGAATTCATGTCCTGAACAACATTGATCTTGCAGAACTTGCAGGTTATATAGACTGGACCTTCTTTTTCTTTGCATGGAAGTTGTCCGGCAAGTATCCCGCAATCTTTTCAGATCCCGTAAAAGGGGAAGAGGCAAAGAAATTGTTTGATGATGGCCAGATATATCTCAGAAAGATAATTGAGGATAAACTTATAACAGCAAAAGCGGTATTCGGCCTCTTCCCTGCTGTCTCAGCCGGCGATGACGTAAAGGTAATTGAGCCAAAATCAACCTTCTGCTTTTTAAGAAATCAGGAACAAAAGGAAAAGGGAATAAATAACCTCTCCCTTGCCGATTACATTGCTCCTGAATCAACCGGCATTATTGACAATATCGGAGCATTTGTTGTAACGGCAGGACTTGATGAATCCGGAACTGACAAGTACAAAGACGATGACTACGCAATGATTATGATTCGTATTTTGAGCGACAGGCTTGCAGAAGCTGCAGCAGAATGGCTTCATGCAAAAATAAGGAGAGAATATTGGGGTTATGCTTCAGAGGAAAATCTATCTGTAGAAGAGATGATTAAACAAAAATACAAGGGCATCAGACCGGCTCCCGGATATCCTGCCTGTCCCGACCATACCGAAAAAAGAGTTATCTTTGACATACTCGAAGCAGAAAAGCGAATTGGAGCAAGGCTTACAGAAAATTTTGCAATGGTACCGGCAGCAGCAGTGAGCGGATATGTTTTCTCTCATTCGCAATCTGCCTACTTTAACATTGGAAAGATTGGTCAGGACCAGCTGAAAGAATATGCCTCCCGCAAAATGATGACTATAGAAGAGGCCGCCAAATGGCTGGCCCCAAACTTATAAATAACCTCAAAGAATATGAATGTAATAGACAAGATAAAAAACGCCAGGGGGCCGTTGTTCACATTTGAACTTCTTCCTCCGCTAAGAGGTCACAGCATCGAAAGAATTTATACTGCCATCGACAGATTGATTGAATTTGATCCGGCATATATAAATTTTACTTCGCACCGCAACGAAACTACATATTATGAGAGGTCGGACGGACATATCGAAAAAAAGATTGTACGAATCCGTCCCGGAACTGTTGCCTTGGCTGCAGCTGTAAAATACAAATACAACATAACTGTTGTTCCTCATATTTTGTGTGGCGGGTTTTCCAGGGAAGAGACTGAAAACGCTCTTATTGAGATGAATTTTCTTGGTATCAACGATGTTCTTGCACTCAGGGGCGACACTCAAAAAGGTGCCCGCCGTTTCATCCCCGACAAAGACGGCCATTCCCATGCCAATGAACTGGTAGAGCAGATAGCCAACATGAATAATGGAAAATATCTTGAAGATACTCTTGAGGTTACAACTCCCTCAAACTTTTGCATAGGGGTTGCCGGTTATCCGGAGAAGCATTTTGAAGCTCCTAACAGACGGATTGACATTGAGAATTTAAAGAAAAAAGTTGATGCAGGCGCACACTATATTGTTACACAAATGTTTTTTGACAACAGTAAGTTCTTCCAGTTCAGGGACGAATGTGTTAAGGCAGGCATAACTATACCAATAATCGCCGGAGTAAAACCAATATCAGCTCTTAACGATATCAATCTTTTGCCTCAGGCTTTTCATATTGATCTTCCGAACGACCTTTATGTAGCTGCACAAAAGTGTACAACAGACAAAGAGGTTCGCGAAGTAGGAATAGAATGGACAACCATGCAGTCCAAAGAACTTATAAAAGAGGGTGTTACCGGAATACATTATTACACATACGGCGGTTCTGATAATATCGCAAGAATAGTTAAAGCGTCGTTCTGATTGCAGAATGATTTTGCCAGCCGCATGGCTAATTAACCGCGGCGCAGCCGCACCATATATTTTTACAAAAGCCTGAAAAGTATTTATATGTTTTTCAGGCTTTTTTATTATATTTGATTGAAGTTCCGTGAGTGTTTTATTTTGTAAAACAACCATTATGAAAAGACTATTTTTACTTCTTATGATAGGAGTTAATTGCTTTTCAAATGTATTTGCTCAGGAAAAAGATACATTAAAAGCCGACGATATTTTAAAGATGTCGTTTACAGACCTGATGAATACAAAAGTAATCAGTGCGTCCAAGGTTCAGCAGGAAATTAAAGATGTATCGGCCACCGTTCAGGTGATTACTGCAGAACAAATTAAAGATCGCGGATATTTTACGCTTGAGGAGGCTTTAGGCGACTTACCGGGATTTCAATTCAGAAATATAAACGGTTTTAACAGCTATGTTTTTCTGAGAGGCGCTCCCAGCCAGAATAATCTTATTCTGTTATTGGTTGACGGTGTTCAGATTAATGAATTGAACTCAGGCGGATTTTACGGAGGCGGACAGTTCAATATGTCAAATATTGAAAGAATCGAGGTTGTATACGGGCCTTCATCTACACTTTACGGAACAAATGCCGTTTCCGGAATAATAAATATTATTACAAAAAGTTCTAACTGGGGGAAAAAGGGTCAAATAAGTATGCTTGGCGGAACCTTCAATACCGCAATGATGGATTTTAACTTAAGAAGTTATAACGACGAGAATGAAATCGCCTATTCAATTTCCGGAATGTATAAAATCTCTGAAAAGGCCGATTTGCGGGGAATAAATGGAGATAACAACTGGACCGGTGAAATGGAGAATTTTGAAAACGACCTCTCTTTATCGGCAAAACTGAGAATAAAAAACTTTAGTGCAGGAGTTATATTTCAGAATAAAAAGGCGTCCATGACAACAAATGATAAATCCATTGATGATAAGTATTTCGACAGAAACACATTGTGGAACATATCCTTTCTTAACGGGTTCGTAAAATACACCAATAACAAGAATGACAAAATCACATATAATTCAACACTTTACTACCGTAATGCAACTGTAAATCCAAATACAGTGAATAATATTGTTAAGGCGACAGATACAACAAGCGGTAGTCAGGTAGGCTATTACAGGCCAAACCACTTAGTGGGTTTAGATAATCAACTCATTTACACACCAACGGAAAAATTGATGGTAATTGGCGGTATAATTGGAGAGATTGAAAATCTTTCCGATGGTTTTTCTATTTCAAACAGCAATTCCCAGTTTGTCCTCCCTCCTGCCCCTGCAAAACCTGATATGCTTAACAACAACCTTTTAAGCTATTATTTGCAGCTGAATTACAAAATAGTCAATAAATTGTCATTCGTCGGAGGGATACGTCACGATTTTTCAAGTTACTACGGACGAGTCCTTACGCCCCGGGCAGGTCTTGTATTCAATGCCGGTAAATTTACTGCAAAATTCATGTACAACAGGGCTTTCAGGGCGCCAAAACCATGGGACTACAACTATGGAACGGGCAATGAATCACTGAAACCGGAAAAAATGCATTCTTTTGAATTGTTTACATCATATTCCATTCTTAAAAACCTCTCATTCGGGGCATCACTATACAGAAATTTAATAAACGACAAACTCACTCTGGACGTTTCTGGTACTGATGTAAGATGGGTTAATGAAAATAAGCTAAACACATTTGGTCTAGAATTTTACGGTAATTACTCAACAAAAAGCCTTTCCATTTACGCAAATTATACTTATACCAACTCTTACGAAGACGAAGGAATACTTATTCCCGAGATTTCCATGCATACGGCAAATGCTGGCGTTACTTATTCTTTCTCGCCACACATTAAAGCAAATCTAAGAGCAAACTATCTTGGAGGAAGAAACAATCCAATGCTGATACCTTCTACCGGAGACAATAAAATTGATGGTGCATTTTTACTGCATGGAGCCATTTCCTATAATGATTTCAATGGATTCGATATTCAACTTAAGGTAAATAATTTTTTCAATGAGGTTTATTATCATCCGTCTAACCGCTTTGCCGGAAGATACAGGCAACCGCAAAGGACTATTATGTTAATGATAACTTATAATTTATTCAGATAATTTAATCGAGATATGGCAAAAAGCTCTTTACATATTGGAAAGCATATCGCGCTGCTGATTATTATATTTTCGGGATTAATTATTCCTTGCCGGGGAGAGGCGCAAACCAGAGAACAATTATTGAAGGCCGGTTACATAGAGAAATTTACTCATTTTGTTGATTGGTCCAAAAATCCGTACAGCAAAGATTCATTATTCAGAGTGGCAGTTATCGGTGATAAAAAATTTTCTCTGGCACTTGAACAAATTTTTAGCAAAATAAAGGTTAATGAAAAGAGTGTTAAGGTTACCTACATAACTTCCGTGGACCAGATTAAAGACAACATGATTCTTGTGATTTCAAAATCTATAGGAAATGATAAACTTGACGAAATACTTAATTATACAACAGGAAAAACAATCCTCACAATAAGTGAAAAGGACGGATACGGAGTAAGAGGATCAATAATAAATCTGATTGTGGTAGATGAATTTATCCGTTATGAGATTAACAGAGTAACCCTTGGAAAGTCGGGGCTTAAGATGAATAGTTTGCTGATAAAATCCGGAACACTGGTTGGAACAAAATGATTAAATACCAATTCATACAAGACCTTTCCATAAAGAATAAAATAATCGTTATTGTTTTATTCGTTGTGTTTACTGCAATATCTGCAGGGTTTATTACCATTGCAACCTGGGATATAAATAAACTTAAGGCCAATACCCAGTCAAATTTAGTATTGAATGCCAAGTTAATAGGTGATTATTGTGTTGTGCCTCTATTTTTTGACGATAAAAATCAGGCTTCTGAGGCATTGTTGCGGTTGAAGTTTGTTGAATCGGTTGAGCACGGATATTTGTTTGATAAAAACGGAGAACTTTTTGCCAGTTATCCGGACACAATTTCAAATAAT
>JAAXVX010000121.1 GCA_013335275.1 Bacteroidales bacterium | reverse complement strand
AAGAGAATTCGGTAATTGTGATTTCCAATTCCGAAGCTTTTGTATCCGATATGTTAAGAAACCTCAATCTGATAAATACAAGGAGCGGATATAAAATTACTCTTTACGGAACTCCGAGATGGAGAAATTTTGAGAATGTAGACATCAATTACTACCATTCCATGAATTTGCATATCTCTCTTCAGTACAATGTCAATTATTCCAGTGACGATGTAAAGGTGTTTTTGTCCAAATACAGGGCCCTTTTTGGGACAGAACCCTCACCTTATGCATTTCAGGCGTATGATTTGGGCTTGTATTTCCTTGGTGCACTTTATAATTACGGGCCGGATTTCGTAGATTATCTTAATGAATTCAATTCAGGCAATCTTCTTCAGTCCAGTTATAAATTTGTAAGGGAAGGCAGAGTGAACGGCTTCATTAACAGAAGATCCCGCCTAATAATTTACAGGCCGGACTACTCAATTGAGTCTGGCAGTTTTGTCCGCTAACCACTTTTTCCCGTCTGCACTCAGGTATGGGGACAATTTCTCATATACAGAAGAATTGTACATATTGAGCCACTCTTTATACTCTCCGCCAAGCGAGTTTAAATCAACGGCTGTTGTATCTATAGGAATAAAGGAGAGTGTTTCGAACTGGTAAAATTTACCATACTTGTTTTCTACCCACTCTTTGCAAAGAATTGTGTTTTCTATGCGGATTCCATAACTTCCTTCTTCGTAAATCGCTGGTTCATTCGAAATAACCATTCCAGGTTCAATTGTAACCGGATTTTCCTCCATTCGTATGCTTTGCGGGCCTTCATGAACACATAGACGATGGCCTATCCCGTGGCCGGTACCGTGCAGATAAAGCTTTGCTACAGAACATACAGGACCTCTTGCAAGGATGTCAAGCTGAGACCCTCTTGTCCCTTTTGGAAATTTAGCCATACTCAGGGCAATCATTCCCTTAAGAACCTGTGAGTAATCTGTTTTTTGTTCCGGAGTGAGCGGCCCCAATGGAATTGTGCGGGTTGAGTCGGTTGTTCCATACTTGTACTGGCCTCCTGTGTCCATTAGAAGAAATCCGGACTTTCCTATATAGATCGGGTCTTCCGAAATGGAATAATGAGGAAGGGCCGCATTCTTTCCAAACGCAACTATAGGAGCAAAACTTTCTCCCATATAATCCGGACATTCAGCCCGGAATTTGGCAAATTTATCTGCTACTATCTTTTCTGAAAGATGGTTGTTTCCTTTTTCGAGTTCCTTTTCAATAAAAACAAGAAGATTTACCCATGCAACTCCGTCATTTATCATTGCTCTCCTGAACCCCTCCGTTTCTACTTCGTTCTTTAAAGCCTTGAGACCTGCAATCACTCCCCCCCTGCTTAAATCCGGAATAAAACGGGTTCCGCTTTTGACAGCACTGTTATAGTTCCTCACAGACAATTTATCCTGAGAAGCAATTCTTACAATTTCTGAAGGATAGTCAGATATAAAACTGTTAAATGAATTATAATCATGCAAAATCACACCCTCTTTTTCAAGGATTTTAATATCCTCAGCGGCCAGAACGCCTCCGGAAATAAAAAGATGGATATTGTCTCTTGTCAAAGCCACATAAGACAAGGGAACCGGGTTATAAAGCATGTCGTTCCCTCTGATATTGCACAGCCATGCAATGTCGTCACAAAGTGAAACCATGTATATGAAATCTTCCTGAACTCCCAGTGCCTGAACAACTCTTTTATGTTTTGAAGAAACGCTCTCTCCGGTTATGTCTTCTCCCAGATAGGAGATTTTATTGAACCGGAGTTTAGGCCTCTCCTTCCATACGATTTCAAACGGATCGTTGCACAACTTGATATTTAACGAGGGCAGGGCCTGCTTGAGCAAGTTGTATTCCATAACGGAAAAAAGAGAAGAATCGATTCCAACGCTTTGATTGTCTTCCAATCTTGCTGCAAGCCACGATTCAACACTTTCTGTCCCGGGCATTTTGAGCTTTTTAAGCACAATCCCGGTACCTGCTATCTGGTTTTCTGCCTGAATAAAGTATCTCGAGTCTGTCCAAAGCGCAGCTTCTTTAAGCGTTACCGCAACAGTACCTGCGGAGCCGTCAAATCCTGAAATCCAGCCTCTGCACATAAAATGATCCTGAATATATTCTCCGAAGTGGGTGTCGTTTGAGGGTATTATAAATGCCGAGAGAGCCATCTCGCGCATATATTCCCTGAGTTGTTCCAATCTGTTGTTTTGCATTTTAAAGCCAGTGTTTATTAACTTCTTCTTGTTACAAATATAATAATTCATGGTTGCATAAGAGGTTTTTTTTGAGTATATTTGCTCACAACAGAATTAAATATTGTTTATTAATAACGTATTAAGAATCAATTATGGAAAAGAGCATTAAAGGAACAAAAACAGAACAAAACCTGTTAAAGGCATTCGCCGGTGAATCACAGGCAAGAAACAGATACACATATTTCTCAAGCGTTGCAAAAAAAGAGGGCTTTGAGCAAATTGCCGCTGTTTTTACAGAAACAGCCGAACAGGAGAAAGAACATGCCAAAGCATTTTTTAAATTTTTAGAAGGCGGAATGGTTGAGATTACAGCATCATATCCTGCAGGTATTATTTCAACAACAAAGGAAAATCTTGCTGCTGCCGCTGCCGGAGAAAAAGAAGAGTGGTCAGAACTTTATCCCAATTTCGCCGAAATTGCAATGGCAGAGGGATTTCCTAAAGTTGCAGTTGCTTTCAAGATGATTGCAAAGGTTGAGGCCGAACACGAAGCAAGATACAGGACTCTTCTTGCAAGGGTTGAAGCAGAAAAAGTATTCGAGAGAGAGGAAGAGATTGAGTGGCAGTGCCGCAACTGCGGATTCATCCACAAAGGCAAAAAAGCTCTTGAAAATTGCCCTGCATGCAATCACCCAAAAGCATACTTCGAGCCTAAGAAAAATAACTATTAGGACTAAAAAATTAATCTATATTTGCGGATTATTTATAATATGGATAAATCTGCAATTGATAGAACTATAAGTTCCGTAAAAGAGATCTTGCCAAAGACACTTAAAACATGTCTTTGGCTTGTTCGTATAACAGTATTGGTAACGCTTGGCGTTCAGTTTCTGGAGTACTTTAAAATCCTTCCCTGGATATCCAACCTTCTGAGTCCGGTTTTCAATTTGCTTGGACTCCCTGGAGAAGCAGCGCTTGCATATGTTACCGGTTATTTCGTAAATAACTACTCTGCCATTGCCGTAATGTCCACTCTCAATCTGGACGTCCGGACAATAACCATTCTTTCCGTGATGGTTCTTTGTTCCCACAATATGATTACAGAAACAGCAGTCCAGAAAAAGACAGGCTCCTCCGCAGTAAGAATGGTCATAACCCGCACACTGTCGGCGTTTGTACTTGGGTATGTTTTAAATCTAATTATGCCCGGAGCTGCGAACACAGTTCACATAAATATTGCGGCCGCAGATCCTTCTCTCTGGGCAATGCTTCAGCTTTGGTTTGTCAAAACATTAAAGCTGGTTATACTCATGACTGTACTCATTTTTGCCCTCTCTATCTTACAAAGGCTTTTGTCGGAGTTTGGAGTGATTCGCTGGCTTTCCAAATTTATGAGACCAGTGCTTGCCGTTTTTGGACTTCCTGCTAAAACCTCTTTTTTGTGGATAGTTGCAAACACGTTAGGTCTTGCATACGGAGCCGCAGTAATGATAGATGAAACCGAGTCGGGTAAGATAACCAAACAGGATGTGGATTTGCTTAACCATCACATAGGGATATCGCACAGCAACCTTGAAGATGTGATACTTCTTGCTTCGGTTGGCGCAATTGCAGTATGGCTTCTTTTCTCAAGATGGGCATTCTCATTTTTGCTTGTTTGGGAGTTAAGACTCGAGATGGCAATACGAAAAAAATTATCTATCTTTGTGGGTTGAAAATCATATTAAACAGCAAAATGGGTTCAGAAAAAATAAAATGTCTTATTATTGGCAGCGGGCCGGCAGGCTACACTGCCGCTATATATGCCTCAAGAGCGAATATAAGTCCTGTCCTTTATGAAGGGATTCAACCCGGCGGCCAGCTTACAACAACCACCGAAATTGACAATTTCCCCGGTTATCCAAGCGGAACAAGCGGGCAGGAAATGATGGAAGATTTAAAAAAACAGGCTATCCGTTTTGGAACGGATGTCCGTTTTGGAATTGTGAGTAAAGTAGATCTCTCCGAAAGACCTTTTAAAGTTATTATAGACGAAGAGAAGGAGGTCATTGCGGAAACAATTATTATATCAACAGGTGCCACAGCAAAATATCTTGGAATAGAATCAGAAGAGAAATTCAGGGGTCAGGGCGTATCTGCCTGCGCCACATGTGACGGATTTTTCTACAAAGGGAAAGATGTTGCCGTTGTAGGAGGAGGAGACACTGCATGCGAAGAGGCTTCGTACCTTGCGGGTTTGTGCAATAAGGTGTATCTGATAGTCCGCAGAGATGTACTCAGGGCATCCAAGACAATGCAGGACAGGGTTAAAAATGCTCCCAATATTGAGATTTTGTGGAATTATAATACAAAAGAAATTGTCGGGACTCCTCTTGGCGGAGTAAATGGTGCGATTCTTGCTCACAAGAACGGAACGGAGAAAAAGATCGACATTCACGGCTTTTTTCTGGCAATTGGTCACCACCCCAATTCCGAACTTTTTTCGGAATGGATAAAGACTAATGAGGAAGGGTATATAATTACTGAAGGCAAAAGCAGCAAGACAAATGTTCCCGGAGTTTTTGCAGCAGGAGATGTTCAGGACCCTAACTATCGCCAGGCAATAACAGCAGCAGGTTCTGGCTGTATGGCAGCACTTGATGCAGAGCGTTTTCTCTCAGATAATAAATAGATTTAAAGATGAGAATTGTAAAACTTTTAGTTGTAGTCCTGATTGGAGTTTTTATGACTTCGTGCGTTTCTAAATATGAAATGCTTGTAAGAAGTGCCGATGTAGATCTTAAATACAAAGGAGCTTTTAAATATTTTGAAGAAAAAA
>JAAXVX010000414.1 GCA_013335275.1 Bacteroidales bacterium | reverse complement strand
CGGTTGCCTCCGGGTCGTTCAGAAAATCCAGCTTCCTGAGTTCGGCAGCAATCTGCTTCTTGAAATCGAGCATCCCCATCTTGTAAATCTTGCCGTCAAGAGCGGTGTGGCCGGGGGCGCGCTGCTCCATAAACTCGGTAAACAAACCTGCCTCGTATGCAGCGCGCCACTCGTCAGGCACATGGCCAAAGATTCTTTCCCGCTGCGTTTTGCCCTCCCAGTATGGAATCACCTCTTTTTCGTAGGTTTCGATGTCCTCCCTGCAGATTGTATATCTCTGAAGCTCTCTCGTATTGAGTACATTCAGGTCTTCCGCCGAGTGACAGGTAAGTTCCGGGAAAGTAGGGACCGCCTTCGGTTTAGGCCCTCTCTCTCCGACAATCAATTCATCCTCCCCGATATATATTGTTTTCCTTTTGCAAATCTCCATGAAGTTGAGTGCCCGCAGCACCGGAATGGGGTATTTGCCGTAATTCTCCTTGTAAAATTCCGTTTCAATGAGCGCCCTCTCGATAGACAATGTGGGCTCCGCTTCAACAGAGAGTTTTCGTAACTTATTTATTCTATTGTTCATGATGATATTTCTTGTGATTAGATTATGGGAGAGAAAGGATGCGACCCCAGGGATGCTTTGGTACCATGCAGATATACAGGAAGTTGAGCAAAATGGGCAAAATGCTATTACGCAGATTATCAGCTGTGTACCAAATGACCCCAGGGGTCCTTGCTCAGCTTATCAGACAAGAAAACAGACCCCTTCCGGGTTTGTGATATAAATTCAGTATGAATTTGTAAGAGGTCATTATTGATAAATTTGAAGCGAATGTACGAAAAAAATATTTTCTTACCTTGTTATAAAATTTTGAAAGCTGAATGAACACGCCAAAAACAGAGCATCATCCCCTACAGCCCTTCCTGCCGCCTTCGGCCAGGGTGTTAATACTGGGAAGTTTTCCTCCTAAGCAGAACAGGTGGTCCATGAATTTTTACTACCCCAATATGCAAAACGATATGTGGAGAATTTTAGGGCTGATTTTTTTCAAAAATAGCGACCATTTTATCAGGGAATGGATGGCTGATGATAAGCAGACAAAAGGTTTTGATGCTGATAAAATTAAAGCTTTCTGTGAAGGCAGGGGAATTGCGCTGAGCGATACGGCAAGTGCAGTCGTAAGGCATAAGGACAATGCTTCGGACAAATATCTGGAAGTTGCCGAAAAAGTGAATCTGGAGAAATTATTAAAGCAGATACCGGAATGCGTTGCAATAGTAACAACCGGTCAGAAAGCAACAGAAACAATACTCGAAATCCTCTCTTCTCAGGAAAATACGATTGATGTTCCGGAACCAAAAATCGGATCATATACAGAATTCAGCTACCTAAACAGGCAGATGCGACTCTACCGTATGCCTTCGACATCGCGAGCCTACCCAAAACCATTGCTGGAAAAGGCGGATGTTTACAGAAAAATGTTTGAAGAACTCGCCCTCCACTAAAGAACTCGCCACAGGCGAAGAGTTTTCCCCAGGGGAAATTTGTTAAAACGCACATAATAAGCAACATAACGGAAATGGGAAATATTACTAACACTCACATTCTCTGTAATATAACAAATTTCCCCTGGGGAAAACAGGCC
>JAAXVX010000120.1:4126-5056 GCA_013335275.1 Bacteroidales bacterium | reverse complement strand
GGTCGGCTTCAAAAGCGGATAAAATGTAGAGCCGAACATATAATTTGAATAAATTGTAGACTGATTGTACAAAGCAATATAAGGATAGTCATTAAGACCCAGATCTTGCTGACCGGTAACCCCATAGCTTAATCTGAGCTTCAAATCGCTGATGGTTCTTGAATCCCTCAGGAATGATTCTTTGTTTATCTGCCATGCAAATGCAGCAGAAGGGAAAAGACCCCATCTTGTTGATGGAGAGAATCTTGATGAAGCATCATCCCTAAGTGTGAAAGTAAGGAGGTATCTGTCAAGAAGAGTATAGTTAAAACGTCCATAGAAAGAGATCAGGTAGTTTTCAGTAGGAAAAGTGGTCTCTTTTTTAATTACAGGATTTGTAAGATGATTTGAAAGTTCCTTGCTATAGTCTTTTGAGTAGAAATGCTGCCATGAATAACCTCCCATTAAATCGAATTTTGATTTAATTGAAGGAACCTCTTTTGTATAATTAAGGTAGAAGTCCAGAACTGTATTTCTTCTTTCGTTATTCCACTGGGTTTTTCTGCCAATACCCTTGAAATCTGCATCTTTCCATGCCTGGAATGAATTCTGGTTTACACCGTTTTCGCCTTTTCCCTGAGCATAGTCAAATCCAAGATTAAGGTGTACTCTCAGTTCAGGAAGGAAATGAACTTTATAATCAAGTTCAAGATTCCCTATAGCTCTGTTTGTATGTGCCTTGTCAAATTTATCATATAAAAGTGAAAGAGGGTTAGTACCGCTTAGATTATTAGGCAATGCTGTAGTACCCCAGTTGCTGAATCCATTGAATTTATTGTAATTTATAGATCCGTCGGCGTTATAAACATAAACAGCCTGTGTAGGGTCTGCAGCATTGCCTAATAATCTAAGCGGTACTAACCCTCTTTCACTTTTGTATGATAAATTTGA
>JAAXVX010000120.1:0-4116 GCA_013335275.1 Bacteroidales bacterium | reverse complement strand
ATAAACAGCCTGGGTAGGGTCTGCAAATGCAGCCGATCCCACTGCTCCGCCATCTGCGTATACATTATTATTTCTAACGCCTTTAATGTTTGCAATAACTTTTAAATGATTGTTAAAAAATGACGGGGACAGGTTTACGCCTACAGTTATCCTTTCGTATGAAGATGTTTTAAGAGTACCTCTCTGATTATTATATCCTAAAGATACGCGATAAGGCATGCTGGCAACTGAACCGGCAACCGAGAGATTTTGGTCGGTTGTAAGTCCTATCTGATAAATTTGTTTTTGCCAGTCAGTCCTGTAACCGCCTATGAGAGCATGCGCTGCTGCTCCTGTGGTTGTGCTGAGGGGATATGCTTCCGTAAGTTTTGTTACATACTCATCTGCAGTTAATGAATGTACTGTTTTGGTATTCTGATTTGCAGAATAAGTAGAATTGTAGTCAATCTGAAGGTTTTTCGTTCCTTTTTTAGTTGTAATGATAATTACACCATTTGATGCTCTTGCTCCGTATATAGCTGTAGCAGATGCATCTTTAAGTACGGTGAAAGTCTCAATATCTGCAGGATTAATTGAAGCAAGCCCATTCTTCATTCCGGGGGCAGCATCATTGGATATAGGGACACCATCAATTACAATAAGCGGGTCATTGCTGGCCTTAAGAGAAGCACCTCCGCGGATTCGAATCTGAGAACCGGACCCTGGACTTCCATCGCCCGGAGTTATTTGTACCCCAGCTACCTTTCCAACCAATAAATCCTGTGGAGCAGTTATTGAACCTCTGTTAAGAACTTCCGGTTTGATTGCTACAATCGAGCCGGTTGCGTCCTCTTTTCTAACCTGGCCATAACCAATTACGACAATTTCTGAAAGAAACTGTGTGTCTTCGGAAAGTACGATTTTTCCAGCCTGAGAAACCGGGATTTCTCTGGTTACAAAACCCATATACGTAATAATCAGAACCGAGTTCTGAGATGCAACATTAATCGAAAACTTGCCGTCGAGATTGGTTTCGGCACCATTTGTAGTACCTTTCTCAACAACAGCCACGCCAATTAATGGAGCATTCTTTGCATCAACAACTGTTCCTGTTACCGGAAACCGTTGTTGAGCATAAATATCCATTCCTGTTGCTAAGCAAAGTATGGATATCAGCAAAAATAATCGCTTCATAAATTTTAGATTAAGTAATTAGTAATTAGTTTTTAGCATTAAAGAATTTTAATTGAATTTTATCATCTTTATCATCAACAAAAACAACAGTTATTGCTGCAATTATTAGGCATATACCAGCAAAAACTATTGCATAAATGGCCTGTGAATCATATAATCTTTTCACAATAGGCCCTCCTATTATTCCGTTTAAAATCTGAGGAATAGTTATAAAGAAATTAAAAATACCCATGTATATTCCCATTTTCATTGGAGGAATTGATCCGGCAAGAATTGCATAAGGCATTGCTAGTATACTTCCCCATGCCATTCCAATTCCAAACATTGGTATTATTAACATTTTTGGGTCCTGAATAAAAAATATAGATATGAGGCTTATACCTCCCATAATGAGCGAAAATGAGTGAGTGAGCCGCCTTCCAATCTTCATTGCAATTGCCGGCAGTACGAGGGCATAAATCGCCGCTACTCCGTTGTATACTCCGAAAATTACTCCAACCCAGTTTCCTGCATCCTGATAGAGGTCCGATGAGGTATCGGAAATGTCTGCGCCATAAATATGCACGGCAATTGCCGGAGTAGTAAATACCCACATGGAAAAGAGCGCGAACCATGAAAAAAATTGCACGACACCAAGTTGCTTCATAGTTTTAGGCATCGCTGCAAAATCTCTTAAAATTTGTACTAACCCTTTTACTTTTTTAATTTCACTTGTTTTATCACTCTTTTCCGGTGGATATTCTTTAGTTTTAAACACCGTCCATAATATCGACCCTATAAGAACGGCAGCTCCTATATAAAACGATGAAGTTACATTTGATGGTATTGAACCATTTATTGAAGATTTTTCAAACCCGAACCATTCCGCGAGTACAAATGGAAGCCAGGAACCAATTACTGCTCCAATGCCTATTAAAAATGTTTGTATAGAGAATCCAAGTGTTCGCTGGTCAGAAGGAAGCAAATCTGCGACTAAAGCCCTGAAAGGTTCCATAGCAACATTTATCGAAGCGTCCATTATCATCAGCATTCCGGCACCCACGAGCATAGGAGGTAGAAGACTGGCTAGAAGTGCAGAGTTTGGCATGAAAATCAAAGCGATAGCGGTAAATATTGCACCAAAAAGAAAGTATGGCTTTCTTCTGCCAAGCTTTGTCCATGTTTTATCGCTATAATGTCCTATTATGGGCTGGACTATCATTCCAGTGAGAGGAGCGGCTATCCAGAACCAGGATAAATGTTCAACATCAGCTCCGAATGTCTGAAGTATCCTGCTGGCATTTGCATTTTGAAGAGCAAAACCAAATTGAATACCTAAAAAACCGAAACTCATATTCCAAATATCCCAAAACGACATCCGACTTTGTTTCATATTTATACAATTTTTATTAAATGTAGGATAAATTGAAACAGATAATCTTAAAATTCCGACGAATTGAGTTAAATCAAGGACGAAATGCAGAAATATTCAACCTAATTGAAATATTAGACCAGAATATTGAAGTGTAATTAAAATTAGTTGGGAAAAACACCTTCAAGCCATTCCAGAAATGCAGGTACACGCACTCTGCTGACATAAATATCTTCTTTGAAAGGAGGACTTAAAATCACTTTCAGTCTCGAATTAAAGTGCCTGGAAATGCTGTCGATAGATGTTATTTCTGCAATGCAGGAACGGGAAAGCTTGAAGAAAAACTCCGGATTTAATTGCTCCTCTATTGCCTCCAGGGAAAAGTCCGTTAACAATGTCCGTTTATCTTTTGTTACGATATAAGTAGACTTATTTTCGGCATAAAAATATGCAATATCACCTGTATTGATTACAATAATTTTAGTTCCTAACTTAACAGTGAACCTTTGCTTATAAACTTTTGAAGATGTCAGGATTTTACTTACGATTTCCTGCGAATATCCCGGATTGACTTTCATTCTCAAACATTTGTCAACAGCCTTGACAAACATTGATTCATCCAGTGGTTTTAGAAGGTAGTCAATACTGTTTACTCTGAATGCGTCAAGAGCGTAACTTTCGTATGCCGTTGTAATTATGACGCACGATTTAATTTCTGTCATTTTGAAAAGTTCGAAACAAATTCCGTCTGAAAGCTCCACATCCATAAATATGAGATCTACTGAATTGTTCTTTAGCCAGGCAGCTGCTGATACCAGTGAACTAAGGGTAGCTGATATTTCAAAGTCGGGATAATTATTTGAAAGCAATCTTTTTAATTGCATTTGTGCCGGAATTTCATCCTCAAGTATCAATATTTTCATACGTTCTCAATTAATGGAAGTCTTACTTCATAATGAAAAGAATCTACTTTGATTTGAATATCTTTCCTAAAAAGGAACATATACTGACCTCTGATATTCTTAATACCTATTCCGCCGGATTCTATTGTTGTTATTTTTGGCTGCAGGTTGTTTTTAATGACAATTTTCTCGTTATCAATAAAAACATTGATAACTAAAGGGCATTCCTGACTAATAACATTATGCTTTATGGCGTTTTCCACAAGCATCTGCAATCCTCCCGGAATAATATTGAATTCAAGAAATTCATCCGGAATGGAGATGTTAACAATCAGTCCGTTGCTGAACCTCTCTTTTAATAAATCTACATACAGATTTACAAAATCAATCTCTTCCTTAATTGTTACAATTGGCAAATCTTCTTTACTAAGCAAATACCTGTATATGGAAGAGAGCTTTCTCACAAAGTCACTTGCTCTTTTCTGATCTATAAAAATAAGATAGTCCAGAACATTAAGACTGTTGAAGAGAAAGTGCGGATTTAACTGATTTTTTAATTGCTGATATTGGTGCCTTGCACGGTTCTTTTTACCAATTTCAAGATTGAGAGCCCTTTCGTGAAGCCTTGAATAGTATGAATAAACATGCAGGAGCGATATGATAATTAAATTGAAGACAAAGCTTGAAAAG
>JAAXVX010000413.1 GCA_013335275.1 Bacteroidales bacterium | reverse complement strand
CTTCAAGAATCTTAATGATGGTTATATGAATATCATTGAGGAATTTAAAGCACCTGAGTATGTAACTGCAGTTGTTCATGGTCAGCAGAAAAATGAGAACAAAGCCTACGACATGGAACTTTTTGCATCCGGCCGGGCGAACATTTTGGTATCTACATCGGTTATAGAGGTTGGCGTAGATGTACCAAATGCGTCCGTTATGATGATAGAGAGTGCCGAACGCTTCGGACTATCTCAGCTGCACCAGCTGAGAGGACGGGTTGGACGGGGCACAGACAGCTCTTACTGTATTCTCATGACGGGTCACAAACTCACAAAAGAGTCAAAGCAAAGAATTGACCTTATGTGTTCTACGCAGGATGGTTTTGAACTTGCCGAGGCCGATTTAAGAATGAGAGGGCCGGGTGACATTGAAGGCACAATGCAAAGCGGCCTTCCTGTAGATCTTAAGATTTCCAATCTTGCCAAAGATTCACAGATTCTTGAAGATGCAAGAAATGTTGCCTCAAGGATACTTGAAGAGGACCCGCTGCTGGAGCAGCCCAGAAATTCCGTACTCCTCGAAGGGCTTTCCAGATTGAAACGGGAAGTGAAGGACTATTCGCAGATTAGTTAATTTATAAAAAACACATATTATGAAATACATAGGAGCACATATCAGCGCTTCCGGCGGAGTAGAAAACGCACCTGTAAACGCACACAATATCGGGGCAACGGCATTTGCACTATTCACAAAGAACCAGCGGCAATGGGTTGCTTCTCCCATAACTAAAAAAAGTGCAGAGCTTTTCAGGGAGAGATGCATGGAATTTGGTTATAAACCTATGCAAATACTGCCTCACGACAGCTATCTCATTAATCTGGGACACCCGGAGAGCGAAGGGCTTGAAAAATCGAGAGCAGCTTTTCTTGACGAAGTTCAAAGGTGTGAAATTCTGGGGCTGGACAGGCTTAATTTTCACCCCGGAAGCCACCTTGGAAAAATATCAATAACAGAATGTCTTAAAACTATAGCGGAATCTGTAAATATTACCCTGAGCAAGACGTCGGGCGTAACAGCGGTAATTGAGAATACTGCCGGCCAGGGAACCAACCTTGGACATACATTTGAACAAATTGCAGAGATAATTTACCATGTAGAGGACAAGTCCCGCGTTGGTGTTTGTATAGACACCTGCCACTCTTTTGCTGCCGGTTACGATTTGTCTGCAGTCAAAGGTTTCAATGAGGCATTTGACCATTTCGACAAAATCGTAGGATTTAAATACCTTAAAGGAATGCACCTGAACGATGCAAAAAAAGGTCTGAACTCCAGAGTGGACAGGCATGACTCAATAGGAGCAGGACTCCTTGGTAAAGAGACATTCATTACCCTTATGAGAGATTCCCGTTTCGACAACATGCCGCTCATTCTTGAAACACCAGACGAAGAGTTGTGGAAAGATGAGATACTTCAGCTACGCGCATGGGAAAACGCTTAATTTCATATACTATGAGATATTTAATTACTTTAATTCTAACAATACTATCCATGAACAATATAGAAGCACAAAAACCAAGACCGCTTACCGATCTTGAGAAAAAAGTGATAGAAGAGAAGGGTACAGAAGCGCCGTTCACGTGAAAATACTATAAACTCAAAG
>JAAXVX010000119.1 GCA_013335275.1 Bacteroidales bacterium | reverse complement strand
TAACCTCGTTTTCACCCCCGGGCTTCGGGCAAGCTATTACTCGCTTTCAAATAAAATTTATATTGAGCCCCGTCTCGGGATAAGTTATCTGCTGAACAATAACCTCACGCTTAACGCTGCAACCGGCCTCTATTACCAATATGCAAACCGGGTTATCAGGGAAGATGTGATGTCCGGCAATGCCGATTTCTGGATTCTTTCGGACAATGCCGATATACCGGTGAGCAGTTCAAAACACCTTAACATTGGACTAAACTACGACCTTCCCAACTATATTTTCAGCATTGAGGGATACTATAAGCTCAATCAGAAAATTTCCGAGTATACACTAAGGTTTCAGAGGTCGCAGTTCCCGAATGGTTCGGCTCAGGTATCAGAACAGTTTTTCACAGGCAACGGCTACTCTACAGGGCTGGAATTTCTGGCACAGAAAAAATCCGGTAATCTGAGCGGATGGATTAGCTATACTCTTGCACAGGTAAAAAACAGATTCCCGGAACAGTCTTCAAAATACTACTTTGCATACCAGGATGTAACACACGAGCTAAAAAGTGTTTTAATATACAAGTTTGGAAATTTCGACTTTTCCGCAACCTGGATATTCTCTACCGGTAGGCCATATACCGCACCTTTGGGAGCATATACCATTACTCAGGCAGATGGTCTTAAAGAGACATTTTATGCTGTTAGCGATAAAAATACATTCAGGTTACCGGACTACCACCGGTTAGACCTGGCTGCTACATTCCGTTTCAACCTGTTTGGCTCTGTAGGGCGGCAGAATGCTGTAAGCGTTTCCCTGTTCAATGCCTATAACCGGAAAAATGTGAGCTCAAAGCAATTTCAGCTGGTTGGGAACACCATACTCGAGAGTAACATAAATTACCTGAGCATCACACCTAATGTTTCATTAATATTTAAGTTTTAAAAGATGAAAAAGCCTTTTTTAATCCCAATAATTTTAGTTGCTCTGCTCACCGGCTGCGAGCCTACTCTGGTGTCAGAATTTAATGACAGGCCTGTCGTTGAAGGATTTTTGCACGAAGGACAGCCTCCTGTAATAACTATATCGAAATTAATCCCTTTTAAGGATGATGTCGATTTTTCGACCGAAGACGTTGACAAGCTTAATATTACGCTAACCGACGAAAATGACAAAACTGACTATGTGTTAGCGTCCAAGGGTGACGGCAAATACTCAAGCGAAAGCATTCTTGCAAAAGAGGGTCACGAATATTCAATCAGTTTCACATACGGCGACCTGCCGGTTTCTGCAAAAACCGAGATTCCCGCGAAGCCGCAAAACATGAAAATATCTGCCACAACAATTACAATTGGCGGCTTCCAGGGAATGAGCCAGGCAACCAAGGCAGACCCTATGGACCAGCTGGAGGTTACATGGGACAACCCGGACAACAGCTATTATGTTGTCGCTGTAATAAATGAAGAGGCCGAACCAAAACAGATATGGAATAATGACACTCCCCCTGATACTGCTTTCCAGCTTGACCCGACTAATGGTTCCTCTGTTCAGATTCCATCCAGGTCATTCTCTTATTACGGGAAACACAAAATAGTCCTGTTAAAAATTCAGCCGGAATATTTAATCATGTGCCAGGCTTCGGGTAACAGTTCAGGGTCCCTTACCGAAGTTATTGCGAATGTTAAAAACGGATTCGGAATTTTCACCGGCATTAACAGCGACTCAAAATCTATCCGGGTATATCAGAATTACTAAAAAGGAGACTATCCCGGATATCCGGCTTGTCGGCAATTGTTTACTTTCTGTCGATAAAACAGAGTTGCGCATAGATATTGGTTGGGGGCGCACTGCCCCCTTCTTAGTTTTGCAACAACAAGTTAAAAGGAATTACCATGAAAAGAATATTGACAACTATTCTATTATTTGCAGGTTTGACTGCTTTTGCCCAGCAAGGGCCGCCCGTTTTAAAACTGACACTAAATGACGCTATTAATTATGCTCTTGGAAACAACTTTAATCAGCAAAAGCTTATTATCAGCAAGAACAGCGCCGAAGAGGACCTACAGCAGTCCAAAAGGGATTTGCTTCCAAATTTAAGCGGATCGCTTTCGCAGGGAGTCTCGAACGGCCAAAACAGTCAGGCCGCTAATACAAATTTGAACGGCAATTACAGCATTAACTCCCAGGCAACCTTATATAACGGCGGTCAAAGCAGAAACAATATCCGCAAGAACCAGCTGCTTATGGAACAATCCGGCACAAAAATATCCCAATCTCAAAATCAGCTGGCTATCAGCGTTATTAAATCTTTTCTATCTGTACTCATGAATGAGGAACTCCGGAAATATCAACAGGAAGTTTTAAAGATAAGCGAAGAGCAGTGCAAGTTGGGCGAAGTTCAATTCAGTGCGGGCAAAATACTGAAAAGTGACTATCTGTTACTCGAAGCACAGCTTGCAAGCGACCGTTTCAATTATGTCAATAGTGAAGTGAAAAGGGAGAGTGCACTGCTTGAGCTGAAGAACTACCTGAGCATTGATCCTTCAAAAAGCATTGAGGTTGTGGCTCCTGATTCCGGTATTTACGCAGATGCCCTTCCACTGCCGGAGTTGACAAAGTTTCTGGGAGAGACTCTTGCCTGGCTGCCGGATATTGAAATAAGCCGTCAAAATATGGATATGGCCAATCTGGATTTAAAAATTGCAAAAGGAGGATTAACTCCCGCAATTTCAATCGGAGGTTCTGTCTCTTCTGGGTATACCGGGGGAACATCATCATGGAGCAGCCAATTTGGAAACAATATAAATGAACAGATTTCTGTGAGTATTTCAATTCCTGTCTGGAACAGGGGAAAGGTAAAATCAGGTATCAAACAAAGTCAGTATCGCCGCGAACAGGCAGAAATTGAAGCCAAAGAAACCGAAATGAGCATCCGCACACAGCTTGAACAGGAATACAACGGAGTTGTTGCGGAACAGAATAAATTCAGCGCAGCCGAAACCGGGTACAACGCCTATAAAGAGAACTTCGATTCTTACCGGCTGCAATATAATGAGGGACTCATAACAACAGCAGATTTGCTTCAGCAGCAAAATAACTACCTGAGTGCACTGAGCAACTATCTGCAAAGCAAGTACAGTTTTCTCCTTAACAGAAAAGTGCTGGATGTATATATGGGTCTTGAAATAGTGATTTAAATAAATAAGAAATAATGAAAAAGAAAATTATCATTTCGATAGTAGGTATAGTGGTCATAATTTTGATTGCAATCCCATTTATAATAAAAGATAAAAACCCGGATGTTCAACTAATCACGTATGTCGCCCGCGAAGGGGAATTTGAGCTTACCGTAACTGCAAGCGGCAATATCCAGCCGGTTATAAAAGTGGATGTAGGAACTCAGGTTTCGGGAATTGTCAAGAAGATATATGCCGATTTCAACTCTCAGGTAAAAAAGGGAGACTTGCTGGCAGAGCTCGACAAATCTACACTAACAGAGAGGGCCAGACAAAGCAGGTCTTCACTTAACAATGCAAAAAGCGATTCGCTGTTTGCGAGACAAAATTACAACAGGATTAAAACACTTTACGATAAGAATGCAGCAACCGCTGCAAGTCTTGAGGACGCAACCAATCGCCTTACAAGTGCCGTAAATTCGGTGGCAAACTCTAAAGCCGACCTTCAGCAGGCACTAATTAACCTCTCCTATGCCGACATATACTCCCCTATTTCCGGAAGAGTGCTAAACCGTGCCGTTGACGAGGGGCAGACAGTAGCTGCATCATTCAACACTCCCACCCTCTTTACAATTGCAAATGACCTTACCAAGATGCAGGTTGAAGCAAAAGTGGATGAGGCAGATATTGGAAGAATAAAAATTGGACAATTTGCCGACTTCACTGTTGACACCTATCCTGGGGAGAAATTTGGCGGGACAGTTTCTCAGATTAGACTGGAGCCGGTTGTTGCCTCGAATGTAGTAACCTATACTGTAATTATCTCTGCTCCCAATCCGGATGAAAAGCTTTTTCCGGGCATGACTGCAAACATTTCAATTATCACACAGTCCCCAAAAGGCATTTGCGTTCCGGCAGAAGCACTCTACTTCAACCCGGACCCGTCAAAAATTGGCAATTACATAGTTGATAACGGGAACATAAAAGGAAATAAGGTTTGGATTAAAACGGAAAAAGGGTTGAAAGCAATTCCTGTTACAGCAGGAGCAACAGACGGGATAACCTCAATAATACTTTCAGGTGTAAAGGCAGGAGACGAACTCGTTGTAGGTATCGAAAAAACGGTTGCAATAAAATCCTCTGCAAGCATTTTGCCAACCCCTCCTCCGGGAGGAGGCCATGCAGCACAGTAATAAAAGACAAAAATGAAAAATGAAATATTGAGAATCGAGAAACTTACCCGTTCGTTTATAATGGGATCTGAGACAGTACACGCTTTAAGACCTGTTTCGTTTGGCGTGCAGGAAGGTGAGTTTGTATCTATAATGGGAGCGAGCGGATCCGGGAAAAGCACTTTGCTGAATATCCTCGGGTGTCTCGACAAGCCAACATCGGGAGAGTACTTTATAGACGGAACTCTCGTCTCAAACAGAAATGACAAGGAGCTGTCACAAATACGCAACCGTAAGATTGGTTTTGTTTTCCAGTCATATAACCTTTTGCCCCGTACATCCGCATTGGAAAATGTTGAACTGCCTCTTTTGTACAATGCTTCAGTATCTCCCAAAGAGAGAAAAGAAAGAGCAATGTTTACCCTTAACCTTGTTGGGCTAAGCGAAAGAAGCCGGCACTATTCAAATCAGCTAAGCGGCGGGCAGCAGCAGAGGGTTGCCATCGCCCGCGCATTGGTAAACGATCCTGTTTTGATTCTTGCAGACGAGGCTACAGGCAATCTTGACACACGTACCTCATACGAAATTATGACGCTGTTTCAAAAGCTCAATTCCGAAGGAAAGTGCATTGTTTTTGTAACTCACGAGCCCGATATTGCAAATTTTACAACCCGGGCCATTCGCCTTAAAGACGGGCTGATTGTGAGCGACACTCCCGTGGTTCAGCTTTCGGCAGAAGAGGCTTTATTACAGTTACCCATTTTAGATGTAAG
>JAAXVX010000118.1 GCA_013335275.1 Bacteroidales bacterium | reverse complement strand
TGCTTCTGCCAGTTTCTTGATTGCTGCACTCGTAGGTGCGGCTTCGTGTACAAAAACACCCGATCCTATTCCTACTCCGGAACCATTACCTGCGACCTACACAATTAAAGGACAGGTTTACAACCAAAAAACAAATGCTGTATTGCCAGGCGTTACAGTTACCATGGGTACCAAAACAGCTACTACAGACAGTTTCGGTAAATTTGAATTTGCAAACCTGACAACTTCAGGTAAGTATAACATTGTTCTTACAAAAGCCGATTTCTTCTCAGCAACTTATTCACTTGAATTCCCTACAGCTGCTCCGAACCACGCTCTTGTATTCAGCTTAACAATGACAATGGTTCCTTATGTTCCCGGAATTACTCCTTTGGATCCAACTGTCGGCGGTACAATTGCAATTGAAGGGGGCGCATCAGATGCTACACTTACACTTCCTTCAGGAACAACCGTTAAAGATGCCAGCGGCGCTGCCGTAACCGGTCCAATCCTTATTACAGCTGTAGAAGTTGATGATATTTATGTTCAGAATACAGTTAACAATCCTGGTGTTATGACTCTTCGTTTTGAACCATCGGGATATGTATTCAGCAAACCACTGGTTATCGCAATTGACAATCCACTTACAAACTGGCAATATGCAGAACTTCAGCTTGAGTATTTCAACTCTGCACTTGGTGTATGGGAAGTTCAGACTACTCCTGTGACATATAGTTCGTCACCTAATGACTATCTTACCTCAATTACCCACTTCTCTCTTTACAAGATATCATTTAAGTCTCCTTCAGTGGCTGGTGCTACGACTGTTAAACCGGTTAAGGTTCTTGACAGCCTTATGATTAACAGAGGTCTGACTGCATACAGTCAAACAGCAGCGAGATATATTGAAAGCACAGGTTACAAATTTGAAACCCCTCTTGCTACAACACTTACAGCAGCAGGAATTACAGGTGCGGACCAAACCGAACTTATAGCTTCAATTACAGCTCTTGTTACAGCTAATTACAATGGTATAGCCCCTTTAACTGCCTTTGGAACAAAAACCACTTCACTTGCTGTTACCAGATCAATTCCATCAATGTACTATCAGCAGACAACAGCTACACAAAACTTTACATCGAAGAAATTTACAATAAAGCTAAAAGATAAAGTAGGTGCAGTTAACAAAACTCTGGATATTATAACTGTTAAAGCAGATATGGTTTCTCTTTCTTACAACCTTGTTGTTTATGATGCACATGCTCATCACCACCTTCATGGTCACGACCACGGTCTTGGCGGCGGCGGTACTATTTAATACATCGGTTAACTGACAGTAATGATTTTCAGTAAATCGATTAACAAGATGATGTTGGGAGCGGTTATTCTGCTCCTGACATCTTCTTTTTATTTAAATGCACAATCCACACTAGGAGTTACAGGATTATTGAACAGCCCTTCGGCGGATATGTCTCCTGATGGCACAATTAAAATAGGAGGAAACTATCTTCCAAATCAATTTACTCCTGCAGAATGGAATTATAATACATTCAACTTTTTTCTTAATATTACGTTTGTATCTTTCGCTGAAATAGCGATTACTAATACAGCATTTGATTTATATCATACTGGAAAATTCAGTAATGTTGACAGAGCTATATGTTTTAGAATAAGACCAATTAAAGAGGGAAAATATTGGCCGGCAGTTGTTATAGGATCAAATGATGCATTAACTACTTATGGCTTATTTGGTGTTGCTTCATTTAATAAATATTTTGGGTCTAATTATTTAGCATTAAGTAAGCACTTAAATTTAAACGGAAATGTTATAGGCTTTCATGCGGCATACAATATTCCGGTAAGCAAAAGCGTCATACAAAAATTTCCTGTTTCAGGAGGTATATCATTCACTCCCAAATTTTATAAAGATCTTAATATCATTGCAGAATACGATACTAATAATTTCAATATCGGTGCAAACATTATTGTTTTCAAATATCTTTATTTCCAGTTTCTGCTAAATCAATTCAGGTACCCTGTGGCTGGCTTTCAGTTTCAATTCACTATTTAGACAGCAGATTCTTATACATTTTAACTAAATTGCGCTTGTATTTATACAGGCTTTTTTTATATATAATTATGAAGACAAAACTATATATTGCAGTACTTATGCTGCTTCCTTACTCTCTTTTTTCGCAGACTATAGAAGGCAGCTGGTATGGCCTGCTTAAAACAGAAAAAATTGAACTGAAGATTGTTTTTAATATTTCTAAAACCGACACTCTTTATACTGCAACAATGGACAGCCCGGATCAGGGAGTAAAGGGTATTCCGGTCTCAAAAACGGAATTCAGCAATTCAATTGTCAAATTTTTTGTGAGTTCTGCAATGGTTGAATATTCCGGAGTATTCATGGGAGATAAAATTATTGGGACTTTTAAACAAGGCCCGGCAACTATTCCGCTGAACCTCTCTAAACGACCATTTGAAGGACCTAAAAGGCCACAGGAGCCAAGACCGCCTTTCCTGTATTCAACGGAAGAGATAGCCTTTAATAACTCAAAAGCGGGTATTGAGCTGGCCGGAACTCTGACTCTCCCAAAAGAGGGCAAGCCAGGAGCAGTTGTTATTCTCATATCTGGCAGCGGGCCGCAGAACAGAGATGAAGAGATAATGAATCACAAACCGTTTTTACTATGGGCAGATTATCTTACAAAAAGAGGAATAGGTGTTCTTCGTTTTGACGATAGGGGAATTGGTAAGTCAAAAGGGAATTTTGCTTCGGCAACTTCATTCGATTTTGCCGAAGACGTGAACTCAGCAGTTGAATATTTAAAAGGGAGAAATGATTTGGCCGGAGTTAAAATTGGATTGATGGGCCATAGCGAAGGAGGTATAATTGCACCTATTGTCGCTTCAAAGAGAAATGATATCAGCTTTATCGTTTTGCTTGCTGCACCTGGAATAAAAGGCTCGGAAATCATTGTTTCTCAACAAGGATTAATTGGTAAGGCATCAGGCGTTTCTGAAGCTGAAATTGATAAATATTCTATTATTACAAGGAACTTGTATAGCATTGTTGATAAAGAGCGTAATAACCCAGGCTTAAAAAAGCTTCTCAGCGATTTCATTAAATCAAATGCCGGTGCAGAAGTGCCCGAGAGCCAGATTAATCAGCAGGTGACCGCCATCACGACACCATGGATGCTTACTTTTCTTAATTACGACCCTGCTGATGCTCTGTCGAGGATTAAAATTCCACTTATAGCAATCAATGGCACAAAAGACCTTCAGGTTCCATATGAGGTAAATCTTAACGCGCTTGAAAAATCACTGTTGGCCGCTCATGGAGGTAATACAGATTCTCTGAAAAAATATGTTACAATTATAAGCATTGAAGGCGTAAATCACTTGTTTCAGAGAGCCGAAACAGGACTTCCTGCTGAATATTCCAAAATTGAGGAGACAATATCTCCTGAAGTTCTGGAATTAATAACAGGATGGATACTTGAAAAGGGAACAGTTTATTGAATATAAACAATATTGCTGGGTGCAGATTTTTCTCTTTCGTTTAATGCAATAACAAGATAGTTTTTTAAAACCTGCCCGTTAAAACTGGTCTTTGAATCAATCTGGCGTGCAAGTGCATCCCAGGTAGAACTTGTTCCCCTTCGTTTAAGCTCATAAACAGCATATTGAGTTGAATTTGAAACAGAGTTCCAATTGACTGAAGTCCCGGATACAGAAACAGCAGGAGGCAATGGTACAGTAAACGTTACTGATCCCATTTTTGGTACAACGCTTAGCGACGGATATAACGATGAAGTAATAAAGGAAGACAAGGTTCCGCCAAGGATGTTTAGTGTACGGTACCAGCAATTCCCTTTAATGTTTGATAGTGAGCGGCTGAGAGTAACCTGGTTAAGAAACTGTGTTGTTGAACTGTATGCAGGATAGAGAGCATCCCCGAATTTATATGCTGCAATTCCCGGAAAAATTGGTTTCCCATAGGAGTTATTGTCCCAGTAACGGACAAGCCTGTCAAAATCCGCAGTGGCATGGCCTATCTCCCAATAAATCTGAGGAGCCAGATAATCAATCCATCCATTACTTAGCCACGTTATGGAATTTGCGTAAAGAGCCAGTGAATTTTCAATTCTGCCGGAAGGTGAGATGCCGAATATAAGTTTAGGATTAACAGCTTTAATAGTTTCGTTTACACCTTTTATAAGGTCGTCAACATTTTTTTCTCTCCATTTATCAAGAGTTAAACCGTTTCCATACTTTTCAAAGGTTGTTTTATCGTTGAATTTATAAATGTCAGTAGTATTTTTTGCTCCGTCTGGATAAAAATAGTCATCGAAATGGATTCCATCAACTGCATAGTTGTCAATTACCTCTTTTACAACACTTTTCAAATGGGTTCTCACTTCGGGAAGTCCGGGATTCCAGTAACGGGCTTTGTCATAAACAACATACCAATCGGGATGCAGTAGTGCCGGATGGCCAGGAGCGTAGTATTGTGTATCCGAACCTACTCTATATGGATTCATCCAGGCATGAAGCTCCATTCCTCTTTTATGTGCCTCTTCGATTGCAACCTGTAAAGGGTCAAACCCGGGATCATCTCCCTGTTTACCTGTCAGATAAGAAGACCAAGGCGAGATTGATGATTTATAAAACGCATCTGATGAGCATCTTACCTGAAAAAATATAACATTTATATTCATTCCTTTCAATCTGTCTATAAGTGAAATAAGAAGATCTCTCTGAGCTGTAGCCCCTGTATATGATTGCGGCCAGTCAAGACCCCATGCTGTTGTCAGCCATGCAGCACGAAACTCATGACTTATTACAACATTATCTGTAGAAGAATTATAAATTTTTGATAACTCTACAACCGGAGGTTCAGGTTTCGGTTCTACGGGCTTTTCCTCTTTTGAACAGGAAGAAATAATCGACAATGATGTTATTACAATTAAAACATTGACAAAGCGAAAGCTCCTGATAAGTGTCATAATTAAGTAATGTGTGAAGTTTAGTTTAAGTAGTCACCAACAAAAATAATATTTTTATCTGAAATTTTGTCATACAGCCATTTTGTGATAAATCAGTTATCTGTATCAGCGCCGAAA
>JAAXVX010000117.1 GCA_013335275.1 Bacteroidales bacterium | reverse complement strand
GATATATGCGGGTATGTAAGTCAGTCCTGCAAGCTGTGCAGCCCGGAACCTTCTTTCTCCGCTTATTATCTGGTAGCTTCCGGATTCCGTTTGCCTTACAGTGATTGGCTGAATTAAACCAAGAGTTTTAATTGAGTCTGCAAGTTCGGAAAGAGCATCCTGATCGAATGTGCTTCTTGGCTGATATGGGTTAGCTACGATTTTTTCAATTGCTATCTCGGAAATAGATGCAGGAGTTGCCTGTCCTTCGGAAGTAGAAGGCCTGTTGAAAGGCATGTTATTTGCGTCCGATATGAGGGCTCCGAGACCCCTTCCCAATGCAGGTTTCTTCATATTTTACTACCTCGTATTCTTTTTAATAATCTCTTTTGCCAGATTGAGATAGTTGTTTGCACCTGCAGATATGGCATCATGCAGAATAACCGGCTTTCCGAACGAAGGGGCTTCGCTCAGACGCACATTTCTCTGGATTACGGTATTGAAAACCATCTCGCCAAAATGTGTCCTGACCTCTTCCACAACCTGATTTGCATGCCTTAGCCTTCCGTCAAACATGGTGAGAAGGAATCCTTCTATCTGAAGTGATGTATTGAGTCTGTTCTGAACCAGTTTTATAGTGTTGAGAAGTTTTCCAAGCCCCTCAAGCGCAAAATATTCACACTGAACCGGTATAAGAACAGAGTCGGCAGCAGAAAGAGCATTTATCGTAATAACTCCAAGCGACGGAGAACAGTCAATAATTATATAATCAAATTTATCCTTCACACTTTCAATGGCTTTTTTAAGAACAAGTTCCCTGTCGGGAATATTAAGCATCTCAATTTCCGCGCCAACCAGATTAATATGCGAAGGAACAAGTTTTAACCCGTTCACTTCCGTGTCAAGCATAATATCTGCAAGTTCGACTTTGCCAATAAGGGTTTCGTAAAGGGTTTGTCTGGATGTGGAGTCTGGATCGAAGTTAAACCCCGAAGTAGAGTTTGCCTGGGGATCGGCATCAACAATTAAGGTACTCTTTTCCATTACAGCCAGCGAGGCGGCAAGATTTATTGCTGTGGTAGTCTTTCCTACTCCTCCCTTCTGATTTGCGATAGCTATTATTTTTCCCATATAAATTCAACACAAAACTTAGTCGTCAAACTGCAAATTTACAAAATCTTTTTATAGCAAAACTAAATATATTACATTTGCCAATAACAAATAGGGGAGGGTTAATGGAAAAGAGTGGCTGGATGGTAATTGTCAATCCTAAAGCGGGGGACGGAAGAGGCTTGTCGGATTGGCCCTTAATATCTAATACTATGAACCGCAATGGTTTGGAGTACGTTTGTCACTTTACCGAGCATAAATATCACACAGTAGAACTCACTGTAAAAGCGATAAAAGAGGGCTACAGGAAGATAGTTGGAGTTGGGGGAGACGGAACCCTTCACGAGATAGTAAACGGAATTTTTCTTCAGAATGAAGTCCCCTCACAAGAGATCACGGTTGGGGTTATTCCCACAGGAGTAGGCAATGACCGGGCGCGTGGCGCAGGTATAGCCGAAGGATATAACATGGCTATAAAATCACTGGCAGATTGTAATACACAATTACAGGATTCGGGGGTGGCAGAATATTACGAATCGGGCGTAAAACATGTCCGGTATATGATTAACGCAGCCGGAGTTGGATTTGATGCCGACGTGAATGAAAAATACAACTGGTTCAAAGATGAGGGTAAAAGAGGGAAATGGCGTTTTCTGCAAAGCTTTACAAGGTCAATTTTCCTTTATCGCCCAAAAAGATTTACCATAAAGGCAGACGGCCGGGTAGTATACAAATCGAAGCTGCTCCTTGCAACACTGGGGATAGGAATGTATAGCGGAGGCGGCATCATTTCAATGCCGGATGCAAAATTTGACGATTCCCTTTATGATATTATAATCGTAAGAATGATGCCCCGTTTTAAAATGCTGAGATTCCTCAATAATCTGAAAAGCGGAAAACTAAAAGACGATGAAAAGTTAATCCGGATAAGAGCTTCCGTAGTTGAAATTTCAAGCAATCCTCCAAGCGGAATCGAAATTGACGGTGAAGCACTGGGGATGCTGCCTGCAAAATTTTCTATTCTGCCAATGTCTATCCGTTTTGTTATTCTCAAACAGGATCAACATCTGTCGCAACAGTAAGAGACGACTTTCCCGATTCGAATGATATGAGCAGTTCCTTAAGGCCTGTCTTTATTGAAGAACCGCTGTTTCTTGAAAATTTGATCCAGAATACAAGTAAAAATTCCCCTCTGATTTTGTCTGTCAACGGCGCAAAAGGACCACTGCACTCGATATTCCTTATCCTTCCAATGATATCTCCAAGCTGGGAGGCATATACGGAAAGCCGTTCCCTGTTCCGGTCCTTCAGCGTAATTTTAATCATCCGCACATAAGGCGGGTAATCAAACTCTTTCCTCTCTGAAAGCTGATCATATACAGTATCCGAACCTGTTTCAAACAAATGATAAACAGGGTGTTTTGGCTGAGCACTCTGAATAATGATTTTCCCTCTTACATGCTTCCTTCCTGTCCTGCCCGAAAGTTGTGTCAATAACTGAAATGCCCTCTCGTTTGCTCTAAAGTCATCTAACGCAAGCATGGAATCGGCCTGAATGAGCGCTACAAGAGAGAGGTTTTCAAAGTCAAACCCCTTGCTTATCATTTGAGTGCCAACAAGAATATCTATTTTCCCGGCAGCATACTCCTTAAGAATACGACTCTCTTCTCTTTTGCTTTTGGTTACTTCGGCATCAAATCTTGCAATAGTGGCGAAAGGAAAAATTTCTTTGATTTTTTCTTCAATTTTTTCTGTTCCGGAGCCCTTGTCTTCAAGAGTAGCTTCCTGACATGCCGGGCATACCTGAGAGTATCGGATGCGAAAATCGCAGTAGTGGCATAAAAGTATCCCTTTGCCTTTATGATAATTGAGTGGAACATTACAATGTGTGCAAAGTGGGATATGACCGCAATTTGTGCACTGGACAAGAGGCGAATAGGAACGCCGGTTACGAAATATAAGAACCTGTTCCCCTTTAAGGAGTGTGTTTTCTATCTCTTTTATAAGCTGCTGGGAGAAGAGGCCGTTCATTTTCCCTCTTTTGGATTCCCGGATAGTGTCCAGGACAACTATTTCCGGAGTTTCGGCACCATAAAACCGCTCTTTTAGCAAAATGCCGGAATATCTTCCTGATGCTACATTGAACTGCGACTCAAGAGAGGGAGTTGCACTTCCCAGAACTACCGGTGCAGAGTGAATTTTGCCAAGCATCATTGCGCAATCCCTTCCGTTGTATCGCGGTGCAGGGTCGGTCTGTTTGTATGAGCTGTCATGCTCCTCGTCGATTATTATCAGACCCAGTTCCCTGAAAGGAAGGAAAACCGAAGAACGAAGTCCAAGTACAATATAACCCTTCCCGTCACCGGATTCCCTAAGTGCTTTATGCGCCCTGAAACGCTCTGCAGGACTCTGTTTGGAATGAAAAATCAGTAGCCGTTCGCCAAAAACCGCATTGAGCCGCTCGCTGAGCTGCCGGCTCAGAGCAATTTCCGGTACCAGATAAAGCACGCACCTGCCCTTATCAATCTCCTCTTTTGCAAGCCTGATGTATATTTCTGTTTTTCCGGAACCTGTAATTCCTTCAAGAAGTGCCGGAACTCCTTTTGAAAAGCTCAGTTTAATTTCTTCAAACGCTTTTTCCTGAGCAGTTGAAAGTTTAGAAAACTCTTCTCCGGCCTTGACTTTTGAAGGTCTGTTCCTGGCTTTCTTATGCTCCTGTTCAGTGATTGACGAAGTAAAGGCTGCCCTGTAAACCTCGCCAATAGTACACATATAGTATGAAGCCATCCACTCCCAGAATTCAAACTCTTTTTCGGTAATAGCCGGTGCCGGTTCAACGCCGGTAATCTCTTTTATTTTTCCTGCATATTCTCCACAACTGGAGGATATATTTCTCACAACTGCGATATATTCCCTGCCGCCCATCTCCACCCGTACCCTTGACCCGATACTTATTTCCGGTTCAAGATTTTCGGGAATAATATAAGAGACCTCCATCTTTAATTTAAGAGGGAGAATTACTTCGGCATATTTAAGATTTTCTCCGGTCATTAACCGTTGGATAAATTGTTCAGATACTCAGCAACCTCTTCGAGAAGCCATTTTGGAGTTGAAGTGGCTCCGCACACGCCCACAGAATCGCCGCTCCGGAACCAGTCTTTATTAATCTCCTGTTTGCTTTCAACTGAATAACTTCTTGGGTTGACAGAGCAGCAAAGTTCATAAAGGATTTTGCCATTGGAACTCTCTTTCCCGCTCACAAAGATTATTACAGAATGCTTCTTTGCGAATTCCTTAAGATGAGGGTGTCTTGAAGATACCTGGCCGCAAATTGTATTAAAAGCACGGAACTTATCTGCCGGACCGCCTACGCTTTCTATCCGCTGTTTAATTAATTCGCATATCTTGCGGTACTCTCCCGGGTCTTTTGTTGTCTGGGAGAAAATATAAACAGGTTTTGAGTAATCAACTAAATCGAGGTCGGAGTTTTTTTCAATTATAAAAGCGTCTCCGTCTACCTGGCCAATTAGCCCGTTAACCTCTGCGTGACCATGCTTTCCAAAGATGAGCAGCTGGCCGTCATTTTTTTTCAACTCCTTATAATTCTTTTTGACACGCTCCTGAAGCTTCAATACTACCGGACAGGTGCAGTCAATAATCCTGAGTTTATTCTCTTTTGCAATTTTATAACTGGAAGGAGGTTCGCCGTGGGCACGGATAAATAACACCTTGTCCTTTAAAGTTGACATTTGGGAATAGTCAATTATCCTGAGTCCCTTCTGTTTTAATCTCTCTATTTCGGTACTGTTGTGTACGATGGAACCCAGAGAATTAAGTTCTTTGTTTTCGTCCAGATATTTCTCGGCCTGCTCTATTGCACGCACTACTCCATAGCAGAAACCTGAGTGATTGTCTATCTCTACATTTAGTTCCATCTCTTAGAAATAATATTGTCAAACCATACAATCTGGTCTTCAATTGTCATTTTGCTGTTGTCAAGAAGAATTGCATCAGGAGCTCTTTTAAGCGGAGC
>JAAXVX010000412.1 GCA_013335275.1 Bacteroidales bacterium | reverse complement strand
AAATACTATGTTTCGCAAATCAAAAAGCAACCATCCTTTCTCAGGAGTTTCAAAAAAAAAAGAGGTTGCTAAAAACGAACTTTAGACAACCTCTTTGAATATTTATATTTGAGTAATGCTTATGAAAAGCTTAGCATGCTACTCCGTATAGTACTTGTAAAACAGCCCTATCGACTCAATTCCTTTGTAGAACTGGCTAAGAAGGTAGCTTTCGTTTGGAGAGTGAATAACATCTCTTTCCAGGCCAAAGCCCATGAGAAGAGGATTTGCATTGAGAATCTGCTGCAGGTCGGCAAGAACAGGGATGCTTCCGCCGCCGCGGCTTGGAACAGGCTCTATTCCGTAAACTTCATGGATTGCCCTGGCTGCAGATTTATAAACCTTTGAAGAGATTGGGCAAAGGAATCCCTGACCACCGTGATGTGGAGTAACTTTTATTTTAACTCCTTTAGGTGCAAGACTCATAAAGTGTTTTTCAAAGAGCTGGGCAATCTTCTTGTTATCCTGATTGGGAACAAGCCTCATCGATATTTTTGCAAATGCCTTTGAAGGAAGAACAGTTTTTGCACCCTCTCCGGTATATCCTCCCCAGATGCCGTTTACATCAAGGCATGGACGAATTCCTGTCCGCTCCATTGTGGTATATCCCTCTTCGCCGGTAACGGCGTCGATATCAAGAAAATGTTTATACTCTTCTTCGTCAAAAGGAGCTCTTCCCAGCATTTCACGCTCAGCTTTTGTGAGCTCTACAACATCGTCATAAAAGCCCTTTATTGTAATTCTTCCCTTATCGTCGATAAGTTTGTCAATCATTCCGGCAAGAACATTGATAGGATTTGCTATTGCGCCTCCATAGTGGCCGGAGTGAAGGTCTTTGTTAGGCCCGTCAACCTCTACCTCTACGTATGCTAGCCCTCTCATTCCAACATTTATTGAAGGAACTTTTTCGTCTATCATTGTGGTGTCGGATACAAGAATATCGTCACAGGCAAGCAGCTCCTTGTGTTCCAGTGCCCACTCAGGAAGGCTCGGAGAACCAATTTCTTCTTCGCCGTCAATTATGAACTTTACATTACACTTAAGCTGATTTGTCTTTACAAGATATTCAAATGCCTTAACGTGCATAAATCCCTGGCCTTTGTCGTCATTTGCCCCGCGGGCGTAGATTGCGCCGTCACGAACCTGAGGTTCAAAAGGGGGAGTTGTCCAAAGGTTAAACGGATCGGCCGGCTGAACATCGTAATGGGCGTAAACCAGAATAGTTGGCTTTGCCTTATCTATAATTTTTTGTCCGAAGATGACCGGGTGACCCTTGGTAGGATAAACTTTTGCTGTATCGCAACCCGCTGCCATAAGCAGCTGTGCATATTTTGCAGCAGCTTTTTCCATATCCGGTTTATGAGCAGCCATTGAACTTACAGACGGGATGCGCAGTAGTTCAAAAAGTTCCGAAATGAACCTGTCTTTATTTTGGTTTATATACGCTTTCATATATCTAAGTATGGTTTACAAAGTATAACGGATTGTGAATCCAAAATTTGGTGCCTTGAACCCTGTATTCGATATCAGTTGTATTCTTGGATTCCAGTCTGCAGAGAGTGCAATAGGAACATTGGCAAATTTATATTCTACGCCTCCAATTGCATCAAACGAAACCAAAAACTCTTTGCTGTACAATCCCGC
>JAAXVX010000116.1 GCA_013335275.1 Bacteroidales bacterium | reverse complement strand
AACTGCTTCGGGAGAGGTTGTTGTAACAATGGATGCCGATCTTCAGGACAGCCCGGATGAAATTCCGGAACTCTATGACATGGTGATGAACGGAGGGTATGACCTGGTTTCGGGATGGAAGAAGAAGAGAAAGGATAATAAACTTGCCAAAAACCTGCCGTCAAAAATATACAACGCCACTGCAAGAAGAGTTACAGGCATAAAGCTGCACGATATGAACTGCGGTCTTAAGGCATATAGAAAGGCTGTTATAAAGAACATTGAGGTTTATGGAGAGATGCACAGGTATATTCCATATCTGGCAAAAAATGCAGGTTTCCGGAATATCGGGGAAAAAATAGTAAAACATCAGGCAAGAAAGTTTGGAAAAAGCAAGTTCGGTATGAACCGCTTTATTAATGGCTTTCTTGATTTAATTTCTCTCTGGTTCTTATCAAGGTTTGGGAAAAAACCGATGCACTTTTTTGGGGCATTTGGCAGTTTTACATTCTTTATCGGTTTGGCCACTTCTGTTTATCTGATTATAGACAAAGTAGTTTCACAGGCTCAGGGGCTTAAATTCCGGGCAGTTACGGACCAGCCGCTTTTTTATGTTTCACTTGTAGCACTCATAATTGGTATGCAGCTTTTCCTCGCAGGTTTTCTGGGCGAACTCATATCAAGAAGCAGCAGTGAGAGAAACACATACAAAATAAAAGAGCGTCTTAATTCAGACGCTCCTTCTTCAATACAATAACAGCCTGCACCTGTCGCTATTTTTGCGATTTAGCCGAACTGTTGTACTTTTCAACCATTTGATTGTAATCATCCTCGGTTATCATCCGGCATGTACCTGTAAACAGTGCACCGTCTTCTATAAATATTCTCTGACATTGAAGTGCCCCGTTAAAGTGTGCTTTGCTTTTAAAACCGGCCATGTTGCCTGTTACGAGATTGCCCTCCATTTTCCCCCAGATATCGGCACTACCGCAAAAAAGGTCGCCAATAAACTGAGCATTCTCACCAATTACCACTTTGCCTTTGGATTGAATCTTACCCTCAAAGAATCCGTCAATTCTAATATCGCTGACAGTAATAAGAGTTCCTCTCAGTTCGGTTCCGCCGGTTATTCTGTTAACCTCATTTATCTGCGGAACTACTTCGTTTTTAGCCATATATTATAGATTAAATATGAATTACCTCACCATGTGATGCCGCTGCAGCTTCCATTATTGCCTCACTCATGGTTGGGTGAGGGTGAATTGAATGCATAAGGTCGCTGGCTTTAACGCCCAAATTACGTGCCACAACAATACCGGAAACCATTTCTGTTACATTGGCTCCAATCATGTGCACACCAAGAACCTTATCCGTTTTGGCGTCAATTACCAGTTTTACAAAGCCATCCTTGTCGCCTGCCGCTGCTGCCTTGCCGGAAGCTGTAAAAGGAAATTTTCCGATTTTGTATTCGATACCCTTCTCTTTGGCTGCCTTTTCTGTTATTCCTACAGATCCAATTTCCGGTGATGCATAGGTACAACCGGGAATATTATCGTAGTTAATCGCCTCAGGATTCAATCCTGCTATTTTTTCCACACAGCATATACCTTCGGCCGATGCAACATGTGCAAGTGCAGGAGTTGCAATAACATCACCTATTGCGTATATCCCCTTAACATTTGTTGCATAGAAACTGTCGACCTTTATTTTCCCTCTCTGAACTTCAACCCCGGCCTCTTCAAGCCCGATATTCTCAATATTGGATACAATTCCAACTGCGGAAAGAACCCTTTCTGCCTCAATTACCTCCTCGCCTTTCTTTGTCTGAACTGTAAGCTTGCAAATATCTCCCGAAGTATCCACGCTTTTTACCTGAGCAGAAACCAAAACCTTCATGCCCATTTTACGGAAAGAGCGGCTAAGCTGAGCTGAAACCTCTTCGTCTTCAAGCGGCACTATGTTGTCGAGATATTCAATAAGATATACCTCAACTCCAAGAGAACGGTAAAAATATGCGAACTCACTTCCAATTGCGCCGGACCCTATTACGGCAAGGCTCTTTGGAAGAGTTTCAGGAACAAGGGCCTGACGGTACGATATAATCTTCTTCCCGTCAACAGGTGCGAACGGCAATGAATTTGCTCTCGCTCCGGTTGCTATAATTATGTTTTTTGCTTCAACAACACTTTTGGTATTATCGGCAGCGGTTACCTCTACTTTACCCTTTTCCAGGATTTTCCCGGTTCCGCTTATAACTGTTATCTTGTTTTTTTTGAACAGATACTCTATACCGCGGCTCATATTTGCCGATACGCCCCTGCTTCTTTCAACAATTTTTGCAAGGTCTGGTTTTATCTCTCCGGTTATTTCAAATCCGTAATCGGCCGAATGTTGTGCATAGTGAAGTGCCTGTATACTTTTCAGCAGTGCCTTAGTAGGGATGCAACCCCAGTTAAGACAAATGCCTCCAAGTTCCGATCTTTCAATAACCGCAGTGTTCATTCCCAGCTGAGAAGCACGGATTGCCGCAACATAACCTCCGGGGCCGGATCCTACAACTACTAAATCAAACATATCTGAAAAAATTTTAATTTATACTAACTATTAGCTCCGTGGCAGTTCTTGAATTTTTTACCGCTTCCGCACGGACACGGATCATTCCTGCCAACTCTCTTCTCTACATGAACAGGCGCCTGAGTCTTTGGTTCACCGGCCGATGTTGCAAGGTCCTGACGAGATGTGCGCATATTGCTCAAATCGGTCTTCTTCCTTTGCTCCTGACGGACGCTGATAGGCTCTTTCTGCGCTTCACGGAGCGGGATATGTGCCTTTAGAAGGAATGCAAGAACATCCCTGTTTACTCTTTCAAGCATTGTCTTGAACAACTGGAAACTTTCGAATTTATAAATAAGAAGCGGGTCCTTCTGTTCGTAAGTGGCATTCTGCACAGACTGCTTAAGGTCGTCCATCTCCCTGAGATGTTCCTTCCAGTGTTCGTCTATGAGCATGAGTGTTATGTTCTTATTAAGAGCCCTTCCTAACTCCTTACCCTCTGTTTCGTATGCTCTTTTGAGGTTTACCACAACCTGCATAATCTTTGTTCCATCGCTCACAGGAATGGCAATATTCTCATATGTCGCACTCTGAGTTTCATATATCTGCTTCATGATGGGCCATGCCTGCTGAGTAAGGAAATCAATTCTCCTCCTGTAAACAGAATGCACATTACTCAGGAATTTTTCAAAGACCTCGTCCTGAGTAGCTTTATTATATGTTTCCTCGTCCATACCGGGCTCAATCGAGAGCAGGCGGATGGTTTCGTATGAGAAGGTGTCATAATCGGCCGAACCGTGGTTTGCCGCAACAAGTGATTCACTATAGTCGTTAATCAGATTTTGCACATCCACATCAACCCTCTCGCCGTAAAGCGCATTTCTTCTTCTTGTATATATAACCTCGCGCTGAGAGTTCATTACGTCGTCGTACTCGAGCAGTCTCTTACGAATTCCAAAGTTGTTTTCTTCTACTTTGCGCTGAGCTCTTTCAATTGACTTCGACAGCATTGAGTGCTGAAGAACCTCTCCCTCTTTTAAACCCATTTTATCTACAAGACCGGCAATTCTCTCGGAACCGAAAAGCCTCATAAGATCGTCTTCGAGAGAAACAAAGAAACTTGAAGATCCGGGGTCTCCCTGACGACCGGCACGACCTCTGAGCTGACGGTCAACCCGTCTTGAATCGTGTCTTTCTGTACCAACAATTGCAAGACCACCAGCTTCCTTTACACCGGGGCCGAGCTTGATGTCGGTACCACGACCGGCCATATTGGTTGCGATTGTTACAGCAGAAGGCTGACCTGCCTCCGCAACAATTTCTGCCTCTCTTGCGTGTTGTTTTGCATTGAGGACGTTGTGCTTGATGTTTCTTATCTTTAACATCCTGCTCAGGAGTTCCGAAACCTCAACAGAAGTTGTACCCACTAGTACAGGACGGCCTTCCTTGGTAAGGCGGACAATTTCATCAATAACGGCATTATATTTCTCCCTCTTCGTTTTGAAGATGAAGTCCTCCATATCTTTCCTGTCTATAGGCCGGTTTGTGGGAATTACCACCACATCCAGTTTATAGATTGACCAGAACTCACCTGCTTCTGTTTCTGCAGTACCGGTCATACCGGCAAGCTTGTGATACATACGGAAATAGTTCTGGAGTGTAATTGTTGCAAACGTTTGTGTTGCGGCCTCAACCTTTACCATCTCCTTTGCCTCGATTGCCTGATGCAGGCCATCGGAATATCTTCTTCCTTCAAGTATACGGCCTGTCTGCTCGTCTACAATTTTAATCTTGTTGTCCATCACAACATACTCAATGTCCTTTTCAAACATTGTGTATGCCTTGAGAAGCTGATTCACTGTATGAACCCTCTCGCTCTTTACTGCATAGTCGCTCAGCAGAGCATCCTTTGCAGCAATTTTCTCTTCCGGTTTGAGCTCTTTTTTCTCAAGTTCCGCTATTTCCATTCCAATATCCGGTAAAACGAAGAAGTTATTTTCGCTTACGCTTTTTGAAATGAGTTCATGTCCCTTATCTGTGAGTTCTACCGATTTCTGTTTTTCGTCGATAATGAAATAGAGGTCGTCGGTAACAATATGCATATGCTTATTGTTGTCCTGCATATAGTAATTCTCGGTTTTAACGAGAATCTGTTTCATTCCTGCCTCGCTCAGATATTTAATGAGCGGTGTGTATTTTGGCAAACCTTTGAATGCACGTAAAAGGATTTTACCTCCCTCATCTTCGTTGCCCTCGGATATCTTTTTCTTGGCATCGTTAAGGAGCTGGGTAACCAAATTCCTCTGAGCGTTATATATTCTCTCTACAAAAGGCTTGTACTCGTTAAACTCCTGGTCGTCCCCCCTTGGAACCGGACCGGAAATGATAAGCGGAGTTCTTGCGTCGTCAATCAGTACCGAGTCAACCTCATCCACGATTGCATAGTGGTGCTTCCTTTGAACCAGGTCTTCCTGGTTAACGGCCATGTTGTCCCTGAGGTAGTCGAAACCAAATTCATTATTTGTTCCGAATGTAACATCTGCCCTGTATGCTGTTTTTCTGGCTTCGGAATTGGGTTCGTGCTTGTCAATACAGTCTACTTTCAGTCCGTGGAACTGATAAAGAGGTCCCATCCACTCCGAGTCACGTTTTGAGAGGTAATCGTTGACAGTAACAACATGTACTCCCTTTCCGGCAAGAG
>JAAXVX010000115.1 GCA_013335275.1 Bacteroidales bacterium | reverse complement strand
GAATCAATATTAATGACCAATTCTTCATTGTCACGAATTACACATGCAGTTCTTGCACGCAAGCCCATTAAAGCCCTGAGGGAATCTGCCGTTCTTCCTTTGGCCCTTGCCTCGAGATATTTTCCTAGGCGGATGAGTGTAATAATTGCGGCACCGGTTTCAAAATAGACATGAGGACTGTCAATTATTCCAACAGTAACAAGCAAGCTTGAAAAATATGCTACGGACGAGCCCATCATTATCAGCACATCCATATTTGCACTTCCGGCTCTCAGACTTTTGTATGCACCTCTATAAAACTGCCAGCCAACAATAAACTGGACAACAGTTGCCATAATTAGCATTGCATACTGGTCGTAACGGAATCCGACAAGATTAAAATCGCGGGCCATGCTGTATACAATAAGCGGAATTGTAAATAAAAGCCCAATTGTCAACAGCCGCTCCTGATTTTTTAGTTCGGTCAAATGCACCTTGCTTTCTACATCTTCCAGCTCTTCATTTTCTGCAACATCTACTACATCAAATCCGGCTTTCCTTATTTGCGAAGCAAGTACAGATATTGTGATTATACCCGGTATATACTCAATATGTGCTCTTTCAGTAGCAAGACTTACATTTGCGCTTAGAACTCCTTTAAGTTTAGAAAGTTGTTTCTCCAGCATCTGAACATCGGAACTATCCCGTATTCCTATAACAGGAAGCTCTGCCAAGCCTGTTGCAACTCCATATCCCACATGCTTTACGCAATCGATAATTCCGTTAATGTCTATTAAATGTCTGTCAAAATTTACAGCAAGTTTCTCTCCCGCAAAATCTACATCAGCATTAATTACTCCCCCCAGTTTCCTCACATGCCGTTCAATAGCCCCGGAGCAATTTGTACATGTCATTCCGGTCACCGGCAAAATAAAAAATTCTGTTTTTTGTTCAGTTTCCTGTGATACAGGTTCGGGATGGTAACCTAACTTATTTGCTGCCGCTATAATCTCTTCCGCAGATATTTCTGATTCGTCGAATTCCACATCCATGTTTAGTTTTGGGTAACTGGCCGAAATATGCCTCACTCCCTGCAGTTCGTTCTTAAGTCCTTCCAGGTGCATGGCACAATTGGGACAAACCATGTCCGGAACTTTGAACGACTTCTTTACAATATTATCCATAATAAATTCGTTTACTTTTTGTCAAATACCAACTTGCCGTGGTACATTCCCATCGAACAGGAATATTCAATTACAGTGCCTGTTTTTTGAGGAGGAATTATCAATAAAACTTGTCCGGTGGATGGAAAAGTATTTTCATAATTTAGCTCCGGTACAACAACAGATAACGAACAGGATTTAACATTGTTCGTTACCCATACAAGTTTTATTTCCCTGTTGGGAACAAGATGAAGGATTTTAGGAGCATATCCGTTTTCCAGAATTGTCACATAATATGTGTTATCATCTTTTGAAGTTCCAATTTGCAATTGTGGTTCATCCGATTTCCCGGTGCCGGTAATCCATTCAAATGTTTTTGTAAATGATACCGGCGATCCGGCAAGATTGAGTCCATAATCTATTGGAACAAGGCCAAAAATAATCAATATTATACCTGCAACCCGAGACAATTGTTTTTCAACGAAATCGCCCAGCCGTGTAATAAAAAATGCAACAAGTATAAATGCAGGAATTGTCCCCAGTGTATATGCAAACATCAAGGCAGCACCTTCGGCCGGATTTCCTGTTGCAATAGCCGCAGCCATCATTGCCTGAGCAATTCCGCATGGCAAAAGAACGGTGAGCGCCCCGAGCATGATTGGAGCAAACTCCGATGAAGATTTTTTGGATTTCCCGGATACATATCGGTTAAAGCAGGATGGCATTTTAAAAACAAAGTATCGGAACAGCGGATGTATTTTTAACATCCTGAGTCCGTTTGCCACCATAAATATGCCAATGGCAATCATCAAAAATGCATTCACTTTTGGAGAAAAACGAAAGAGAGACCCAAACACGCCGAGCAAAAATCCCAATACTGTATATGCAGCAAGTCTGGATGACAAAAAAAAGAATAGCGGTTTAATAAATTTGTGACGGGCAATTTTATTTGTAGAATCCAGTTCATACTGCTGTGCCAGCATTGTCGCAAGCAATCCGCCCTGTATGGCCATACAGCCTAAACCGCCTGTTGTCAAACCGGTAATGAAAGCGATAACAAGATTCATTTATATTATCTTAAATTTTTGCTTTATCCTATTTTAGTATATGGTATGGTAAAATAAAAAGTAGAACCCTTTCCCGGTGATGAGTGAATCCAGATTTTGCCACCGAGCAATTCCACGTAGGCCTTGGAAATTGACAAACCCAGCCCCGAACCTCCATACTGATAATTTTTAGCAAGATTTAGCTGACTGAAACGCTTAAAAATTTCTTCGTGTTTTTCCGGAGGAATTCCAATTCCTGTATCTTTTACGAAAAATTTAAGATTATCTCCTTCAACGCTGTATCCAAGTTCTATATACCCCTCTTCGGTAAATTTGAGTGCATTGTTGATAAGATTAGTGAGAATCTGGGTAAGCTTGGTTCCATCTGTCATTACATCCGATTCTACACTGGAAATAAAGTTATTGAAAATGAGAACAATATTCTTATTTTTCGCTTTAAGCAAAAATTGTTCGTATACCAGATTACAGATTGAGTTTATATTGACAGGATTTATTATAGCCCTCTCCTGTCCTGCTTCTATCGTTGCAATATTAACAATATCGTTTATTATTGAAAGCAGCTGGTTACTGTTCTGAATGATTATTTCAGCAAAGTGTTTGCGCTCCTCAGGGAGTGTATCAGGGTCGGCAAGCAAATCGGAAAATCCCACAATAGAATTCATTGGAGTTCGAACTTCGTGAGATATGTTGTGCAGGAAAGCGGTTTTGAGCCGGTCGTTCTCTTCTGCCTTTTCTTTCGCGGCAATCAGTTCTTCTGCGTTTTTCTTTAGTTCTGTAATATCAATTGCCACTCCTATAAGGGCAATCGGGTTTTTATTTTCGTCTTTAATTATGGAGGTTGAAAGCAGAACAGGGAAAACTGTTCCGTCCTTTTTGATGTTCAGAAGTTCTCCTCTCCAGCCCCCTTCCAGGGTAAGATTAAGAATATTTAAAAAACTCTCCTGTTCTGCTCCTTTCGGGCGCAAAATGCTGACATGTTTGCCAATGAGCTCATTTTCGGAGTATCCGTATGTTTTGAGGAATGCCTCGTTTACATACATCAATACATCATCATTATCGGTAATTGATACACATTCGCTCACGCTTTCAAGTGAATGGGCCAAAAGTTTAACTTTTTTCTCAACCTCTTTCTTTTGAACGATCCGCCACACACTGCTCATCATGATAGTTAACTGGCTTACGTCTGTATTGTCGTAGTCACTCTCTTTATTCGCAACTCCAACAACCGCAGCAATTTTATCTTCATCAAATATGGGGATGGTTAAAAATCTCTCCAGATGAACATGGCCTTTTGGATATCCTTTTTTTAGAGGAATGGGTTCCTTGAAATTATTTATCATTATCACTTTCCTCTGACGGACAGCCTCTCCCCATATACCAGTGTCAATTAAAGCGGTGCGGGTTTGTGGGTCGGCTACTGCACACTCTTTCATCACATCCCGTGACCAGGAATTAAGCGTGAACTCACTTTTAACTTCATCATAAAAATAAATATACCCTATTTTGCTGGATGTTAAAGCGATAGCCTCATTGAGCGCATAATCCAGAAAATCCTGAATATTGTTTGCATTATACTGATAGATATTTACCATTCTGGCAAGTCTTTCTGCATTGAGCAATACTTTTTCTGCAGCATGCTTGCGGTCGGTTATGTCATGCATACTGCCAAATATCTTTACAGGTAATCCATTACCGTCGTATAATAATTTTGAGGAAATTGAACATGGAATATGAGATCCGTCTTTATTTAAAAGAGTGACTTCATAGTCCGAAATACTTCCGGCCTCCATTAATGTGTTCACTAGCGTTTTTCTGTCTTCGGTATTTACATAGAAATCGTAAATGGATTTCCCGATAAGCTCACCCCTGTGAATTTGACCTTTTGAGATAATTTCAATTGACGGACTCACATCCAGAATTATACCGTCAAAAGATGCCTCATAATATATGTCCTGCACATTTTCAAATATGCTCCGGTATTTTTCTTCGCTTATTTTTAACTGCTCTTCTGAATTTTTGCGTTTTGTAATGTCCGAAAATATGGTCACAAACTGATTTGGTGCCGGACAATATGATTTTACATCAAATATTTTACCAATTTCTTTTGATTCACTTTCGAAACTGGATGGTTCTCCGGTCAGAGCTACCTTGCCATACCTTTCTATCCAGAATGACTCTGTTCCGGGCATTATTTCAAGCACAGTCCTGCCTATAATTTGCTCTGACTTAAGTCCGGTCATCTTTTCAAAAGCTGGATTGACATCAAGGAAACGATAATCGACAGGCTCTCCATTTTCATTGCATATTATTTCATGCAATGCAAATCCATCCATCATCTCATTAAAGAGAGTCTGATATCTATGCTCAGTCTGTCTTTTTTCAGTAAGGTCCTGGATGAGCATACATGTTTTTTCATTCCCCTCTTTATCTTTAAAAACACTCGAAGATACCTCTCCTTCAAATTTACTCCCGTTTTTGCGTATGAAAGTTAACTCTCCTTTTGCCTTTCCTGTTCTTTTTCTTTCTTCCAAAATTGGTATAAGTCTGGGGTCGGAAGTATCAACTATAGCTGTCCTTCCTCCGCGGCACAGTTCTTCTTCTGAATAGCCAAACATATTGCAGGCAAAACCATTTGCAGCAAGTATCCTACCATCCGGCACTGTAAGGAGGATGCCTAAATAACTATTGTCATAAATCGAGTGGTACTTTTCCTCACTTTCCTTTAGTTCCTCTTCGGCCAGTTTACGATCCGAAATGTCCTGAAGAATGCAGTGGGTCTGTTTGAAGCTCCCATCGTTCTTATACCCTACCCGGCCATCAAAAGCTATAAATTTACGCTGTCCATTACGGTGAATCATTACAAATTCGGAATGGATATGTCCCTGAGCCTTGAAAATAGGGAATCTCTTACGAAAAGCATCAACAAATTCCGGAGCAAGAAAATCTCCGAACCATTTTCCAATCACTTCCGCTCTGTTAAATCCCAATGTATTTAGCCAGGCTTCATTAACCTCAATAAAATATCCGTT
>JAAXVX010000114.1 GCA_013335275.1 Bacteroidales bacterium | reverse complement strand
TTTATTATCCTTTCTCTTCTTCTTCCATCCCGAAACCAGGTCATACCCTCCGTTCATCACCATGTCATAGAGTTCCGGAATTTCATCCGGGCTGTCCTGAAGATCGGCATCCATTGTTACTACAACCTCTCCCAAAGCAGTTTCAAAACCGGTATAAAGTGCGGCAGACTTGCCGTAGTTCCGGCTGAACCGGATTGCTTTTATTGTACTGTATCTGGTAGCTTCCGCCGATATAACGTTCCATGAATTGTCTGTACTGCCGTCGTCAATGAGAATCACCTCATAGGCAAGTTTCTGGGAAAACAGAGAACTTTCAATCCAGCTTAAAAGTTCGGGGATTGACTCCTCTTCGTTATACAGCGCAATTACAATCGATAAATCCATAACTTATTCGGTAAAGATGTCTCCCTTTTTTGTGTAATTGGCAACGATTGCAGAAACAAGCATGCCAAACAGAGTATAGTAAATAAGGGAAAATGCAAAAATAATCTTTGGAAGATGAGGCATTATCTTAGTAAGGGTCTCGGAAGCCTGCGGGTTGGAACTCTCCATGTTTTGTGCCATTAGCTCCATCTGAGCATTTGTTGCATCCGGGAACAAAAAGGCGAAATGCATAAACATATACGCTGCACAAATAATTGATGACAGGAAACAGAGTATAAGGCCAAAATTGAACCCCTGTTTATAGTTAAACGTTTCAAACTGTTTGCTGTACTCTTTGATAAAGTAGTATACCAGCCCGATACTAAGTGAAAATTTTATTATCCAAAGAATAACTGAAACCGCCGATGGCAACTTAAATACAGTGGTGGTCACTGAATATAATATAGTCACAATTGCCAGAATAATTCCGTATGTTGCGGCAACACTCCATTTGTTTGTTTGCATAATTTTTTAGATAACAGTGTTTTAGAATAAAATTTAGGTTTCCAAATTTAGATATTTTCTATAACTATCCAAAATTTAGCAGGTTTAAAAATATTAATTAAATTTGCAGGATTATAAAGATATAAAGATTAGCCAACCAATTATGATAAACATAAAATTTCCAGACGGCAGTGTAAGACCTTTTAATAAGGGAATTACAGCTTTTGAGATAGCGAATGGAATCAGTCCGAGGCTCGCTTCGGAAGTTCTGGCAGCAACCATTAATTCAAAAGTTGTTGAAATTAACCGTCCAATTAATGAGGATGCATCTATTAAACTTCACAAATGGGAAGACCAGGAGGCAAAAAATACTTTCTGGCATTCTTCTTCTCACCTCATGGCAGAAGCTCTGGAACAGCTCTATCCCGGAATTAAGTTTGGAATAGGTCCTGCAATTGAAACAGGTTTCTATTACGATGTGGATTTAGGAGAGAAGACCATTACAGAATCGGATCTCAAGAAAATTGAGGACAAGATGCTTGAACTTGCAAGGGAAAAGCAACACTTTGTACGCAAGGATGTGAGCAAGGAAGAGGCAATGAGTACCTATACCACCAAAGGCGATGAATATAAGTGCGAACTTATTAAGGATCTCGAAGACGGCACCATATCTTTTTATACTAACGGATCGTTTACCGATCTTTGCCGTGGCCCGCATTTGTCCGATACTTCGGTCATAAAAGCAGTTAAGCTCACCTCAATTGCAGGAGCATACTGGCGCGGAAACGAAAAGAACAAAATGCTTACCCGTATATACGGAGTAACATTTCCTCAGAAAAAGATGCTTGACGAGTATTTGATTATGCTCGAAGAGGCAAAGAAAAGAGACCATAGAAAAATAGGTAAGGAACTTGAGCTTTTTGCATTTTCGCAAAGAGTGGGACAGGGTCTTCCTCTCTGGCTTCCAAAAGGGGCAATGCTTCGCGAAAGACTTGAAAATTTCCTTAAGTCTGTTCAGAAGAAATACGGATATCTTCCTGTAATAACTCCTCATATTGGACAAAAGGAGCTCTATGTAACTTCGGGACACTATGCAAAATACGGGAAAGACTCTTTTCAGCCGATTCATACTCCTCAGGAAGGGGAGGAGTTTTTGCTAAAACCAATGAACTGCCCTCACCATTGCGAGATATACAAAGTAAAACCCCGTTCATACAAAGACATGCCTTTAAGGCTTGCAGAATTTGGTACTGTTTACAGATATGAGCAGAGCGGTGAACTTCACGGGCTGACAAGAGTGAGAGGATTTACTCAGGACGATGCACACATATTCTGCCGTCCGGATCAGTTGAAAGAAGAATTTATCAAAGTAATCGATATTGTTCTCTATATTTTCAAAACACTCGATTTTAAAGAATATACAGCTCAAATATCATTAAGGGACCCGGATAACAGGGAAAAATACATTGGTTCCGATGAAAACTGGGAAAAGGCAGAGAGGGCTATTATTGAAGCTGCCGCCGAAAAGGGGCTGAACACAGTTGTAGAACTTGGCGAAGCTGCATTTTACGGTCCAAAACTTGACTTCATGGTAAGAGACGCTATCGGAAGAAAATGGCAACTTGGTACAATCCAGGTAGACTATAATCTTCCGGAACGATTTGAACTGGAGTATGTGGGTGCCGATGACAAAAAATACCGGCCGGTTATGATTCACAGAGCACCTTTCGGATCTATGGAAAGATTCGTTGCTGTTCTCATAGAGCACACAGGCGGAAAGTTCCCTTTGTGGCTTGCTCCGGAGCAGGCTGTAATTCTTCCTGTGAGCGAAAAACATAACGAATATGCAAAAAAAGTTGTAGATTCACTTAATAATAGCGATATTCGCGCCTCAATTGACGACCGTAACGAGACTATCGGTAAGAAAATCAGGGAGAATGAGCTTAAAAGAGTTCCGTTCCTCCTTATTGTTGGTGAGAAAGAGGCAGAATCCGGCAAGGTTTCTGTAAGAAAGCAGGGGGGAGAGGATATCGGTACAATGTCAGTTGAAGAATTTGCAGAATTGATAACAAACGAAGTCAAAAGACAAATAAGTAATAACTAAAAATAGGAGGATAATTTTATCGCTACACCATTCAAACCTCGCCCGGGTGGGTTCAGCAAACCGAATCCACAATCATCAGGCACTTTTAAAAGAGAACCTGGCAACAGACAATTCCAGGGTGGCCACAAAAAAGATGACGGACCTCGAATAAATAATGAAATTTCTGCTCCCCGCGTAAGGGTAGTTGGAGAAAATGTTTCAAATCCGGGGATTTTCCCCTTGAGAGAGGCTTTAGAGATGGCAGAGGCGTTGGAATTGGATCTGGTTGAGATTTCTCCGACTGTCGACCCGCCTGTTTGCAAGATAATTGATTATCAGAAATTCATTTATCAGCAAAAGAAAAAGGCAAAGGAGATGAAAGCCAATGCCAGCAAAGTTGTTATTAAAGAAATAAGATTCGGCCCTAATACCGATGAACACGATTTTCAGTTTAAGCTGAATCACGCAAAAGAGTTTCTCTCAGACGGATTCAAAGTTAAATCGTTTGTGTTCTTTAAAGGAAGGTCGATACTGTTCTCACAGCAGGGAGAAAAACTTCTGCTCCGTTTCGCCGTTGAACTTGAAGATTACGGCAAAGCAGACCAGATGCCAAAACTGGAAGGAAAAAGGATGATAATGATGTTATCACCTGCTAAAAAGAAATGAGTTTTTAACTAATTTAAAATAAAGACAATGCCCAAAATTAAAACCAACTCCGGTGCCAAAAAGCGCTTTAAGCTTACCGGAACGGGAAAAGTGAAAAGAAAGCACGCTTACAAAAGTCACATTCTGACTAAAAAGACAACAAAACAGAAAAGAAACCTTACCTACTCTGCTCTGGTATCTTCTTCAGACGAGAAGAGGGTTAAAGCTATGTTAGTTGCCTAATTTGTAAACTATTTATTAATCAGAATGCACAGCAGAAAAGATTCCCTATGGAGGGGAGCGCTGACATTCGCAATCTTTAAGAAAAAATGCCAAGATCGGTAAATTCGGTAGCTTCAAGAGCCCGACGTAAAAAAATTCTAAAACTCACACGCGGTAATTTCCTCGCGAGAGCAAATGTGTGGACAGTAGCTAAAAACACCTATGAAAAAGGTCTTACCTACGCGTACCGCGACCGTAAAACTAAAAAACGCAATTTCCGCGCACTTTGGATACAACGTATCAATGCTGCTGCGAGAGAGCATGGAATGAACTATTCTCAGTTTATTGGTAAACTTGCCAAAAATAATATCGGACTTAACCGTAAGGTTCTTGCCGACCTGGCAATGAATAACCCTCAGGCTTTTGAGGCCATTATTAACTCTGTAAAATAGATATACTTGAAAACCAGCAATATAATAAGTAATAGGTGGTTCAGATTTTCAATCTGGGCCATTCTATACTTATTGTGGGTTATCTGGTTCGGGAATTGGTGGTTCCTTTTGGGACTATTAATCATATTTGATTTGTATATAACCAGAAAAGTCAAATGGGCATTCTGGAAAAAGAGATATAAAAAGGGAGAAAAGAGAAATGTTTGGCTGGACTGGCTTGATGCAATTATTTTTGCACTCATTGCCTCTACTTTCATTAAGGCTTTTTTCTTTGAATCATTCGTGATTCCAACCTCGTCTATGGAGAGGTCGCTGATGACAGGAGATTACCTGTTTGTGAGCAAACTTCATTTCGGACCAAAGGTTGCTCAGACACCCATCTCTTTTCCCCTTGTACATAACCTTCTCCCCATAACCGGTGGAGAATCCTATGTAAAATGGATACAAAATCCATACAGGAGAATGGCCGGCTTTTCAAGCGTCAAAAGAGACGATATCGTGGTTTTCAACTTTCCTCACGGAGATACAGTGCTTAAAGGTGCGCCTCTGGACGATTACTATACTCATGTAAGGTTAAACGGCCGTGAGTATACCAAACGTATGTATGGACCTATTGTAGTGAGGCCGGATGATAAGAAAGACCACTATGTTAAACGCTGCGTTGCCATTGCAGGGGACTCTCTGCAGATTATTAACGGAAAAGCTTACATAAACGGAGTTCCTCAAAAAAATTATCCGGGAATGCAAAGCACTTATACCGTTTATACAAATGGCACACAAATCAATTCAAAGATATTTGACAATCTTGGGTTAAACATCGGTGAAGTTTATTACGATGCTTCTCTCCCGGGATACCAGTCTCTTCCTCTCAATGAAAACGAACTTGCAACAATAGCAAAGCTTGGAAACATTGTTGAGATAAGGCCAAATATTGATGTTTACCCGCCGGACTTTCCGGATTCCCAGCTTATG
>JAAXVX010000411.1 GCA_013335275.1 Bacteroidales bacterium | reverse complement strand
CTTGCCGCTTTTTGGATCCATCTCCAAAAGTTTAACCTCAACTTCGTCTCCAACGTTTACAACATCCTCAACTTTTTCAACTTTTTTCCAGTCAAGTTCCGAAATATGGAGAAGTCCCTCTTTTCCAGGAAGAATTTGAACAAAAGCTCCAAATTCAAGAATAGAAACAACTTTACCTTTATAAACCTGTCCGGCTTCCGGAACTGTTGTAATACCCTTGATCCAGTCTAAAGCTGCTGTCATGCTCTCCTGATTGTCTCCGAAGATGTCTACAATACCCATACTGTCCTTTTCTGTAATAGTAATAGTAGTGCCTGTAGTCTTCTGAATCTCCTGAATAACCTTTCCACCGGTACCAATAACTGCTCCGATAAATTCCTGCGGAATTGTTATCTGAATAATTCTTGGTGTATGAGGTTTCAGCTCTGCACGAGGCTCGCTTAAAGTTTTCATCATCTCTCCCATTATATGGAGGCGACCCTGGCGGGCCTGCTCGAGTGCTTTTTCAAGAATTTCATAAGACAGCCCGTCTACCTTTATATCCATTTGGGTAGCGGTTATTCCGTCAACTGTTCCTGTTACTTTAAAGTCCATATCGCCAAGGTGGTCCTCGTCGCCAAGGATGTCAGACAAAACGGCAAATTTACTGTTGTCCGAGTTGGTGATAAGACCCATTGCAATTCCTGATACAGGTTTCTTAATCTTAATACCGGCATCCATGAGCGCAAGCGTACCTGCACAAACTGTTGCCATTGAAGAAGAACCGTTTGATTCAAGGATATCAGATACTATACGAACTGCATAAGGATTTGCCTCTCCTGTTGGAATTACATATTTAAGAGCCCTGAGTGCCAGATTTCCGTGTCCGATTTCTCTACGGCCTGTTCCTCTGTATGGTTTAGCTTCGCCTGTTGAAAACGGAGGGAAGTTATAATGGAGAACAACCTGCTCCGACCCTTCTACAAGAACTTCGTCAATTGACTTCATATCAAGTCTTGTTCCCAGTGTAACTGTTGTGAGGGACTGAGTCTCTCCGCGTGTGAAAACTGCCGACCCGTGTGTTGCAGGAAGATAGTCAACTTCGCACCAGATTGGCCTGATGTCTTTAGTTCCTCTGCCGTCCAAACGAACGCCGTCGTTAAGAATCATATTGCGCATTGCCTCTTTTTCCACATCGTGATAGTACCTGCCTACCATAGATTTTTTGGCTGCAGCATCTTCTTCGGAAAGAGTTGCAATAAATTCTGCCTTAAGGGCCTCGAAAGCATCTGTTCTTTCTTGTTTTGAACTTGGCGATTTTGCAATTGTATAGCATTTGTCATAGCAATACTTAGAAACAGCAGCACGAAGTTCTTCGTCCTGAGTTTCGTGACAATATGCCCTTTTTTGAACCTTGCCAACTTCTGCCATGAGCTCCATTTGAGCCTTGCAATGTTTCTTTATCTCTTCGTGGGCAAACTTAATGGCTTCGAGCATATCTGCTTCGGCAACCTCTTTCATTTCACCCTCAACCATCATAATGTTATCTAAGGTTGCAGCAACCATAATGTCAATGTCTGCCTTTTCAAGCTGAGTGAAAGACGGGTTAATCATAAATTTTCCGTCAATTCTTGCAACTCTTACTTCGGAAATAGGGCCATTGAATGGTATATCGCTCACAGCCAGAGCAGCAGAAGCAGCAAGCCCTG
>JAAXVX010000113.1 GCA_013335275.1 Bacteroidales bacterium | reverse complement strand
CTACAGGCTCCTTAACGTCCATATATAATCTGATGATGAGCGGACATGCATATTCCGATTCCAATCCGTAGTATCCCTTGCCGTCGTATCTGAACTGAAGGCCGAGATAATTCGGGTCCATCTTGTCGTACATATTTTCTGTACGTATTGTTACAACTTTAACCTGAGCTCCTGCCGGAGGAGTGGCAATCTTGAATTTTGCCGGAACGTAAATGAGCGCTTTAATCTTCTCCGGATTTGTTTCTGAAGGATTGTAATAAATATCTACATACAGATGTTTTACAAAAGTCGCAACGCCATAAACACCGTTTATTTTCTGAAGCTGAGCAGCAAAAGCTTTTGAACTGCCATAACATTTAACAGAACGGAGCCCCTCTACTCTCACTTTCTCAAGCACACCCTGTTTCGCCGCATCACCCCATCTTTCGTCAATTGTAGGAAGCTCCCACAATGTTCCCAAAAACAAAGCAACACCAAACAGAACAACTACAAATATTGCAGGCACCCATCTGAAATATTTCTTACCGCCAAAAGTCAGAGCCTCTTTGTTGCAGCAGCTGATACACTCCCCGCAAAGAGTACAATCTACATGTTTAACTTTTTCAACCTTGTCTACATCTATTCCATAAGGACATTTCTTTGCACACAGGCCGCAATCGTTACACTTTTCTTTTGAGCGGCTAACCTTAAGAACAGGGAAAATCTTTGGTTCCGGGAAAATAATCTCCCAAAAATAGCCGATGATTGATGCTGCCGCAAGAAGGTATATCCATGGCAAAGCAATACCTGCAAAATTTATGATTGCAAATACAATGACTAATACTAAAAATGTTAATGTGTATTTGAAAAGATTGCTTATTGCTCCCATTGGGCAAATGTATTTGCACCAGAACATCTTAATAAAGAAGTTTCCAAAAATGAATAGAGCTATTGACAATACAGCCATCCAAAGAGTTAGTTCCCCCTGGAATCCGGTTGCAGCTGCATAATAAGGGTCAAAATTCTTGCAAAACAGTTCGGAACCGCTTATTGTATAATAAAATGTTATAAAAAGCAGAATATACTTGAACGCCCGGAGAATCTTGTCGGTTAAGCTGTCGTTCTTAATAACAATCTCTTTAACCTTGGTCCTGTTCCTGAGCTTAGCCAGATATTCGCTGCCCCATCCCAATGGACACAGGTAACCGCAAAAAAGCTTACTGAACAAAACCACACCTACTGCAAGTACAACACCCATCATAATTTGGGTTAAGGTCATACTGCACGCCATTGAACCGGCCACAAGGTAAGATCCGAGAGTTTGAATCCCGCCTACAGGGCAATAAGCCTCTGGATCGGCACTTTCATTCCCCAGCACTTTCGTGAGAACAATGATAATTGCTGCCAAAGTTCCCCATTGTAACAAGTGGCGGAACCAGTTTTTTCTAAAGTTTTTCATATTTATTTGTTAAAGGTATTTCTGCCTGTACACATTATATAATACACTTTAACAAAAAGATTCCGTGAACACGTTCCTAATAATTAAGAGACATGATGTCTCTTAATTATTAAGAAGCCGGTGACTATCAAAAATTTAACTGCGATATTGCGCCAGGAAGTCGTTTATAATTGCTTATTTTTACTATCCAGATATAAGAGAATAGTTAAGATTACGAGCGAGGCACTCATAAATACGGGAACTAAATAAGTCTTCTCCACCGGCAGTATCAGCCCGAGAACGAGGGCACCAAAAGAAATTATCCCGGCAAAAATTGCATACAGATTTGTCTTGTAAAACCAGGCATAAGGGAAAAAGTGAGCTCCGGTAATTATTACATAAACCATTGCAAAATAATCCGGCATCTTTATAAGGGTAAGAATGAGAAATGGGAAATACAGCAACTGAGCAAAATTGAGCCAGAGACCCAATGGCTGCAATGGGTTGCCCTTATTTGTCCAGACTGTTTTAAGAACCTTCGACAGCAAAAGCGCAAGCGGAAGCATTAGGCTCCCCACAATAAAAGTTAGTATTGATTTATCGTACGAACTGCCATTCAATGTCCAGATAAACGCAATCGCCAGCCAAATAATACTTGCCGACATAGTAAAATCAAGACCATTTTTTGATTTCACCGATAATTCAACTCTTAAGCTGTCCAGATTTTCTTTAGATACCATAATCCTGATTGATTTTTATAACGGGGACAAAAGTATACAAAATTCATTGACCATCAATGATATGCTAAGAAGACGCAGACATAAAGTCTGCGTCTTCTTAGCATATCTCTGAATATGTGCAATTTGACCGGAGATGATTACTCAACCTTCTCGATACTTGACCCGCCGGAAAGTTCCGATGATATTTCCGGATTGCCTTTGTAACGGATGGTTGTTCCGCCGGAAGCGTCAACTATTAGCTTTTCGCTCACATTTACATCTGCAGATGCTCCTCCGGACATATCGGCACGGCATTTCTTAGACAAAAGCGAGAAGTGTTTGTGAACACTACCGCCTGAAGAGCTGATGCTCAAGTATTCTGCAACACCCTCTAAATCGGATTCCGACCCGCCGGACATATCCAGCTCAAGCGATTTTAGCAGCACCTTGCCTGTGACATTACCGCCACCGCTGAGCGAAATCCTGAGTTCGTCCGCTGTCCATCCGTTATTCAGATTTATGTGTCCTCCGCCACTGGAAGATAATTTTTTAAGAAAGTTGCAGGAAAGATGAATCTTAACATTGGGATCTCCCGCAAAATTAATTCCGTCTTCCGGGTGAATTTTAAGAGTATTGTCCACAACCTCAACAACAATGTAGCTGTGGATGTTTTCGTATGTCTCAATAGTGAGTTCCTTTAAAGAGTCCTGAGTAAGAATCAGCTCAAAACCGCTTGATACGGATACATTTTCAAAAGAAGTTGTCTGAATTTTTTTGGCTATATATTGTCCCGAAGGGTCAACAGAAACAAAACCAAAATAAGAGCAGGAAGACAATGCAAAAGCGAATAAAGCAGCAAAAAGAAAGATGTGTTTTTTCATAGAAGTATTCTCATATTAGTTTAGGCAATCGGGTACATTATATATTAGACGGAGAACTGTGCGTAAAAGTTGCAAACTTTCCATCAAAGTTTGAAAAAACATTGGATTACTGCAACATTTCCTGCTGTAAATTCGTCAAATAGAGAATAAAACAAAATATCATCAAATTATGAAAAGGCTGATTGCATTATTTTTTATCCTGATTATCGTTGTTTCCTCATTCGGACAGTCCACTACAACACGTCCGAAAACAAAAATAATGACCCTGGGCGTTTTCCACTTCGCGTATCACAACCTCGACCGGGTAAAGACAGCAACAAAAGATCAGATATCCGTACTGGACGAGCCGTACCAGTCGCAGATTGCCGCAATTGCCAAAGCTATTGAAGAGTTCGGGCCTACAATCATTGCAATAGAACTTGACCCGTCAAAACAACATTCCGTTGATTCTCTTTACTCTCTTTATAAACTTGGAAAACTGACCCCTGCAAAAGATGAAATCTATCAGCTAGCATACCGGATTGGCAAAAACCTTAATCTGCCGAAAATTTATTGTGTCAATGACTGGGGACGTCCTTATGAGAACATTCAGGCAATGATTAAAGATAGTTTACGCCTGGAGAGGTTTGGAAATTTCATAGACTCACTTAATAAAATTGAAGGGAAAGAACTATTGAGCAAAAAGGTATCAAATGTGACCGGCCAGCTTATTGAATTGAACAACCCGCTCAGTATAAAAGAGGGCCTTGGGTCGTATTTGACCGACGGGTTTCTTTACGAAGAGAATCCCGGCGATTTTACTGGCGTTGACTTCGAAACCGGCCGCTGGTTCAACCGTAATCTTAGAATTATCCGCAATATCCAAAGAATCCCACGTACCGGCGGCGACAGGATATTAGTGATATTTGGCGCAGGACACATGAATCTGCTGAATCCGCTTCTGGACATCTCCAAAGAGTTCGACCTTGTATCGCCGTTGCCCTATCTGGAAAATGCATCTGCTTTACAAAACAATAAATAAATGCGTTTCGTTTGAAATGTCAAATTTTCCAGATTATGCAGTAGTTATCTATTAATCAGATTCATTCCGTTTTTTAACTGGTTTTTCTTTTTTTTATTTCTTTATTATCCCTTACTCTATCTCGTTTTTCTTTGATTTTTTATCAGAATTTTTATTAATTTTACCAAAGTTCAAAATTATTTATTGTGGGAGCGAAAGGAACCGTTTTATCCATTTTTGTTCTTGTATTTTACCTAACCTCGAATATGGGTATAGGAAGGTATTCCTGTCATTGTAACCATGCTTCCGAAATTTCATTTATTGGCATCAGTTCCGAATGTACATGTACACAAGATGAAGAAAAGGAAGACCATAACCACCATTGTCCCCATTGTGGCAAAAAACTTGTTGAAAAAATCATTAAAAGAACCGACTGTTGTTCGCTGAAATATTTCTTTCTGGATGCTGACCAAGACTCTTTCAATAATTCTCATAATTTTTTAGCGGCTCACTCTCCGTGGTTTAAACCAATAGAGTCAACAGATTCATTTACGCAGTCGGTAATTCCACCCAGAATAAAAACATTTCAGGCACTATTCCATCAAGCCGGCCTGTCTCTTTTTATTAGATACCTCCAGCTGATATTGTGAAACAGCAGATACGATGAGTTCGCTCGTCATTCTGTGTTTTTGTATTTATCGTAAATAATAATTTACGAGCATATAGTATATATGCATTAACCCTAAACAATTATTTAATTTATGAAAAACTTATTTAAATCTTTAATTATATTTTCCTTACTGACTCTTCAGTTGAACGGAGCAACTGCTGCACCTGTAAAAAGAGCTGTGGCGATAGTGGTAGACAAGGCGACTTACGAAAATTGCCGTCAGGCAGTTGAGCTTTATTCTCAGTCTGTTTCGGCAGAGGGACTTAACGCCATTGTAATCGTGGATAAATGGGGAGTACCGGATTCTATTAAGGTGCGCCTTCTGAACTTATATGAAACACAAAATCTTGAAGGAACCGTGCTTATTGGAGATATTCCTGTTCCAATGATACGGGATGCTCACCATCTGGCAACAGCATTCAAAATGAATCCATCGAGACCCTGGCAGGAATCCTCAATTCCTTCCGACAGATTCTACGACGATTTCGATCTTAAGTTCAACTACCTTAAGAGAGATACTCTTCAACCGCTGTATTACTACTACTCTCTGGCAGGAGACGGTCCCCAGGAAATCGAGTGCGATATA
>JAAXVX010000112.1 GCA_013335275.1 Bacteroidales bacterium | reverse complement strand
GTGGCAGAAGGCAGAAGTGGGTGTGGAAATTACAAAAAAATCATATGACCGCGTTCAGAAATTATTTGACAAAGAGGTGATTCCGGCACAAAAAAGAGATGAGGCTGAGGCTCAGTACAGGGCAGCCGTTGCAACTGCAAAAGCGGCAAAGTCACAATATGATATGGCTCTTAATGGTGCAGAAAAAGAAGATAAAGAGGCTGCGCTCGCTCTGGTAAGCAGAGCCAACGGAGCAGTAAACGAAGTTGAGTCTTACCTTGGAGAAACATATATTATTTCTCCTTCTTCGGGAGAGGTAACAGAAATTTTTCCAAACAGAGGCGACCTTGTAGGTACCGGAGCTCCGCTTATGGGCATTACAGATATGAGCGACATGTGGTTCACATTCAGCGTAAGAGAAGACCTGCTTAAGGAAATGAATACCGGAACTACAATCAAAATTAAGATTCCTGCTCTTGGAGACAAAACCTACGAGGCAAAAATTACATTTATGAAAGCTATGGCCTCATATGCAACATGGCGTTCAACAAAGGTGGGAGGGCAGTTTGATGCCAAAACCTTTGAAGTTAAGGCAAAACCGGCAGAGGCAATTTCAGGTCTTCGTCCAGGCATGTCTGCAATAATAGAAACTGTTTTAAAATAAATCGCAATGACATACGGCGCATTTAAAAATGTATGGAAGAGAGAGCTTAGGGTAATGTTCAGCCGCCCCATTTACCTGTTTTCAACGGTAATTGTAATGGGATTCTGCTGCGTCTTTTTCTTCACTCTATTCAGAGAGGGTCTTCCTGAGCGCCTGCCCATTGCCATTGTCGATTTGGACAACTCGGCGATTTCCAGAAGATTCTCACGGGAACTTAATGCTACACCAATGACTCAGGTTGTGGTGCAATGTTCCAGCTATCCCGAAGCAAGAGATATGATGCAGCGGGGTAAGATATACGGGTTTATCGTGGTTCCTGATAATTTCTATAAGGATATGCTCTCCAACAGGAGGCCGGATATCTCCTTCTATGTGAACAATTCCTATCTGATTGCAGGCACATTGAGCTACAGAGATATGCTCACAATGTCTACGCTTGCATCCGGGGCCTACCAAAGGGAAATTCTCCGCGCCCGTGGTGCCGGCGAGGATGCTGTAATGGGTCGTATACAACCCATTATGATTGACTCGCATCAGATAGGGAACCCATGGGCAAATTATGGCGTTTATCTCATTAATGTAATTTTGCCCGGTGTTCTTCAGTTGATGATAATTTTAATGACAATATTTTCCATTGGGATAGAGCTTAAAAACAAAACGTCCCGGGATTGGCTTCACAGTGCAGATGGTTCTCTGGTAACAGCTCTTTGCGGAAAATTGCTGCCCTACACTATTCTGTTTGTAATATTGGGGCTTGCGGGAAATGTTTTTCTTTACAAATTTGCAGGATTCCCCATGAACGGCTCTTTCCTGCGATACTCCATCGCAACAATACTTTTTGTTTTGGCACATCAGGCAATAGGGATATTTATGATAGGGCTGTTCCCTGTTCTCCGTGATGCAATCAGTTTCGGAGCGCTTTATGGAATACTCTCTTTCACCTATGCCGGATTTACCTTCCCAATAGAGGCAATGCCTCGCCTGGCACAGGGAGCAAGTGTTTTGTTCCCCATCCGGCACTACTTTAAAATTTATGTAAACGAGGCCCTGTTAGGCTCCTCTTTTGCGCACTCGGCAATATACTTTGCTGCTCTGGCGGCCTTTCTTCTCCTTCCCTTTATTGTTTACTACAAGCTTAAGAGGGCACTTATTCACCAGAACTATCCTCTCAAATAGCAAAAAATGAAAAAGAGTTCACAGTTTTTAAAATATATACACGAGGGAATCCGGGATTTGTATTGGGTTTCAATAAACGAATTCAGGCACATCTTTGCCGACAGAGGAGTTATGCTCATCTTTTTTGTCGCAGGACTTGCATATCCCCTTCTTTACAACGGCATTTACAAAAACGAGGCTGTTTATGAAATTCCGGTTGCCGTAGTAGATGATTCCCATTCGCTCGAGAGCAGAGAGTTTCTGAAAAAATTCAATGCTGCACAGGAAGTTAAAATATCCAACCGGTGTTTGAATATGGAAGAGGCTCAGAAACTCTTCCGGGCTCAAAAGGTTCACGGAATAGTTTATATCCCTTCGGACTATCACATCAGGCTGCGCAATATGGAGCAGGCAACCATATCAATTTACAACGATATGAGCAGTTTCCTCTATTATAAAGGGATGACGATGGCAACAAGCTATACAATGCTGGACGAAATGAATAAAATCCAGATTGAGAGATATAATGCCGCAGGTATTACCGGAGAGCAGGCAAAGATGATTGTGGAGGCAATTCCCAGCAATAATACTGCACTCTTTAACCCGGGAAGCGGCTTTGCAAGTTTTCTTCTTCCGGCACTGCTTATCCTCATTATTCACCAGACTCTGTTTTTTGGAATAGGAATGCTTGCAGGCACAGCGCGGGAAGAGAACAAAAGCCACTCGCAAATTCCCGAACGGCTTCATGGCAAGGGCATTTACCGGGTTGTGCTTGGAAAGGCAATCGCATACTTTGTCCTTTACATTGCAATAAGCGCATATATACTTGGATTTATACCCAAATTATTCAACCTTCCGCACATAGGGAACATTTGGACTCTTTTCCATTTTATAGTTCCGTTTCTGATTGCGACGATATTCTTTTCAATGAGTGTTTCGGTGTTCATTAAAAACCGGGAGACCGGACTCATCGCATTCCTTTTCTTCACACTTATTCTTCTGTTTTTATCCGGATTCTCGTGGCCTCAGTCAAACATGCCTGTTTTCTGGAGATATTTATCCTACCTCTTTCCTTCGACGCACGGAATACAGGGTTATATAAAGATTAACTCCACCGGCGCAAATCTTGCACAGGTGAGATTTGAATACGTCTGGCTTTGGGCACAGGCAGCATTTTACTTTATTACTGCAAGTTTTACCCTTAGTTATATCGTAAAGCGGGAGAAACTTGCTAAAATTAAAGATTAAGAACGACTAAAGCTCCCATTTAAATGAGAGTCCAAACCCAAGCTGTTTTTCGGTCATAGAGCCAAAATCGGCTGCTGCTATAGTTGAAATTATAATAGGCAACGATTTGCTTTTCCAATTCACCTGCAGAAGAGAATATATTTGTCTGCTAACAGGATTGTTGGGATGATTGGAATAAGTTCCAAAATTTCTTGAGTACGTGAGCATCGCTTTCCAGGAAATCTGTTTTGACAGATATCCTTTTGCTCCCGTATGAAAGGCCGAGACACGATTGTTTTTGAATCCTGCTGTTATTCCATGGGCGTTCTTTTCAACCGGAGTAAACAGGGGCGTACCCATGCTGTATCCGAGATAGGTAAAGCCACTCCCATAAACCCCATGGTTGAAATAGTTGTCGCCGCCATACGGGAGTTTCCATTTATCAGAAATACTACAGGGGTTTCCGCTTTGATTTTTGGAGTACAAATACTCAAACAGAAATTCATCAATGAAAGATCCGGGAGTTTTCTTTATGTAAAAAGAATACATATTATCCTTAAAGTTGTAAAGCATCATTCCGGAACCATCTTCAAAAGGATGGCTTACTCTTAGTTCCAGGTGATAATCCCCAACCTCTTTTTCAACTGTAAGCAAATATGATCCCAATTGATTTCCGGCCACATTCAGCTTGTCCGTTTCGAGAAAATCAGAACCTCCTTTGAGTCCCAGAACATACCGGATATAGTTTTTAAGACCTCCGGGCATCTGTCCGTATTGTTGAGAGAATCCTCCCCAGAATATATATCGATTTACCTCAAAAGAGAACCTCAAAGTATTGTTTGCCAAAACCTGAACACCAAACATGCCGTGGTTTATGTGCGGGTGTCTTATTATCCGGTTGTCTTCCAGAATTCCCTCGTCATATTCTGCTTTAAAACGAAACATCTTTTCTACAAAGGGTATTTGAATATATCCATTTGTAGAGAGACTGACCTTAGGATATGGCCGGTAATTCCGCGACCGTAGAATATTTCCGTTACTTGCCGACAGGCCGCCAAGAACTTCTTCATCTGCAAAAGATCCGGCTTTTAGCGATATGTTTCTCCATGACAGGCCGGCATAGGCCTGAATAATTTTAACATTGTCCCTGTTTTCCGAGCCGCAGAACAATAGTTCGGTACCATAGGATAATTTTATCTTATCATTATATAATAAAAAAGAGCCTGAGATATTACCCTCTGTTACAAGCTTTAAATTAGACGATGTGGTGTATTTCCCAAGTTGATTGTGAGTAAACCAGAATGGAAGGGTTTTTCCGCTTCCGGACAGTCCTTTCGCCTCTATGGTTGCGTTGAATGTATTTTGTTGTGAAAAAGAAAGGTGCGTGTAGAGCAAAAATATAATAAACAGAAAGGATTTTCTCATATGGTTCCGGTAAATGGGTGGCAAATATACCCACTATAGATGCGCCGAAACGTAAATTGTTTCACTGTTTTTTCACAAAATTCGCAAGAACCCTATTAACAAGTTGTAATACAGGGCAATATATTAGTGTAACTTCTATCTACTCTACTGTCACCGATTTCGCCAGATTGCGCGGCTGGTCTACATCACGGCCTTTTGTTACGGCTATATGATAGGCTAAAAGCTGGAGCGGAATAACAGAGAGTAACGGATCGAGATATTCATGCGTGTCCGGGACTTCAATGCAGAAATCTGCCAGTTTGCTCACCTGAGTATCGCCTTCTGTAACAATGGCTATTACCCTTCCGTTCCTGGCCTTAATCTCCTGAATGTTGCTCACAACCTTTTCGTAAAGATTGTTTTTTGTTGCAATCACAACAACCGGCATGTCGGAATCGATGAGGGCAATAGGGCCGTGCTTCATCTCCGCCGCTGGATATCCCTCCGCGTGTATATATGATATTTCCTTAAGCTTGAGAGCCCCTTCCAGTGCGGCCGGATAGCTGAATCCCCTGCCCAGATAGATGAAGTTTTTGGCGTATGTGAAGATTCTCGAAAACTTTTTAATCTTATCGCTCTTTTCGAGTATTTTCTCAATCTTATCGGGGATTTGAGAAAGTTCTGCAACAAATCCTTCAAGCTCTTTTTGGGAAATCGTCTCCTTTACCTTAGCAATAGTTAGAGCCAGCATTGCAAGAACGGTAACCTGGCCGGTAAATGCCTTTGTGGATGCAACTCCAATTTCCGGTCCCACGTGTATGTATGAACCGGAATTTGTGTTCCTTGGAATAGAGGAGCCAACGGCATT
>JAAXVX010000111.1 GCA_013335275.1 Bacteroidales bacterium | reverse complement strand
AAAATCGATGGAGAGTTCGTCGTTTGTAATAACCCACCCCTGATCCTTGCTGTTTTCAAATTCCTGTACAATTTTGGCATCCTTCACCCAGTTGAGGTTAATCTTGCTGTTTACGGCCATGTCCACTTTCCTCACTGCATAGGTGCCATCAAGTGTAACATACAGATATCCCTGAAAGAGCATATCGGTCTTGTTCCTGGGCGCAAAGAACAGCTTGATGCAATTTGTGTTTCCTACCTTGAGAGTGTCTATGATGAAATATCTGTAGAAAGTGGGAGCAGAATTTGAGATAGGGCTTAAAAACTGGTTTGTAAGGAACATTATATTATTGTCGTAGATATTTATATCCTGATATAAATACCTGAGATACCCGGTCATTCCCTTGTTGTCCAGGTATCCTTCGAAATTAACCATTTTGTCGGCCCGGATAATCTCGTTTACAGCCCTGGGCGACTTCCGGTAGTAATAGTCCGAGATTGTCTCCTTGATGTACATTGGAAGAACCTCCCTTCCCGGAAGTTTGGTGGTATCAACATTTTCAAATACAAACTTAAACTTTCCCAATGCCTTGCTGGTCTTAAGTTTTTCGGAAATATTGCTTAATGCAAACTGTACCTTGTCGTATTTTTCATACTGCAAAAAGTCGAAACTCTCGATACGGTTTTTCCCCTTATATGCTATTACACTGTCGATAAGAGAAACGGCAGGATTATTTTTGTTCCTGTATTTGACCCTCTCGGCTTTTATGACAATCTCATTAAGCGATGTTGAGGAAGGCGACAACTTTATAGTAATTGGATTTGCATGATTTTCCGGGATTTTAATCAGTTCGGGTTTGTAACCCATACACGATGCCCGCAGGGTAATGTTAAACCTGTTTGTATAAATTGAAAACCACCCTTCGGAATCGGAACTTGTACCCTCCGGCGTCCCGTCTATAGCAATAACCGAATATGGAACAGGCTCCCCTGTTTTAGCGTCAACAACAACACCTTTCAAAACCGTTCTGCCCAGCTGCTGGGCGCAAACAGTCAGGCTTCCGCTTAAAAAGAAAATCAGGAGAAGAAGACCACTTTTGGTTATAGAATTGATTATAAATCGCATAGTGTTACACTGTAGTCTTATTGACGAAATTTACATAAAAAAAGTCAATATGGATAATAACCAATAAAATTATTCTCTAACTTTCACAAAACTCCATTGTTATGAAACGGCTGATAGTATTGTTCACAATCTTAATGTCTGCATCACTCTTTGGCCAGACGGCAGACCAGTTTTACAACAGCGGGCTCGACAAACATAGCCGGAAGGACTATGCAGGAGCCATTTCCGATTATGCAAAGGCCGTACAGCTGGATCCTCTTCTGTCAATCGCCTGGTACAACATGGCTGCAGCAAAACTCACCCTTGAAGATTACAGCGGAGCTGTTGATGCCTATACAAAATCAATCGAACTAAAGCCAAATGATGCCGAAGCTTTATACAACAGGGGCGTTGCAAAAGAGGGGCTTCAAAAATATCGTGAAGCAATTGAAGATTATATCCGCGCCATTCAGATTGACTCAACACATGCCGGGGCATGGTTTAACAGAGGCTCACTTAAAATTACGCTTCGTTATTACGAAGATGCTATAACAGACCTCAGCAGAGCAATAACCCTAAATCCTAAAAATCCTGATGCTTTTTACAACAGGGCAGAGGCCAGAAGGCTCACATTTGACTACTATGGAGCTATATCGGACTATTCCCGCGACATAGACATGAATCCAAAGGATGTTTATGCATATATAAACAGAGGAATGTGCAAATCCAGCCTGAAGGATTTTCCCGGTTCCGTTAATGATTTTTCCGGAGCCATTGAGATAGACCCGGCATTATTGTCGGCATGGTATAACAGGGGAGTTGCAAGGTATGCACTTGAAGATTATGCAGGGGCAATTGCCGACTTTACCAAAACAATTGAGCTAAGTCCAAATCTTACAGCAGCATATAACAACAGGGGGCTGTCGAAATATTCTTTAAAAGACCTTCCCGGTGCAATAGCGGACTATACAAAGGCAATAGGGATTGACCCTTCCAGTTCAAAAGCATATCTCAACAGAGGTGTTGCAAAACAAAACGCCGGTGACAAAATCGGTGCCTGTGAAGACTGGAAAAAGGCCGGAGAGCTGGGCGAAAAAGAGGCCTTTAAGCTAATAGAAGAGTTTTGCGGTAAATAAGCTTTTTGCATTTAAGCCTCCTCTTCTTTACCTTTGCACCTCCAATTCTCAGAATTATGCTCCTGGAAAAAGTCATCCCTAAAGAACTGAATTCACTTAAAGATATTTTCTCATCGCTGCGTTCGCGCAACTACCGGCTATATTTTTTCGGCCAGGGCTTTTCGCTCATAGGCACATGGATGCAAAATATTGCACTCAGCTGGCTTGTATACAGGTTAACAGGATCGGTATTTTTGCTTGGACTCATTGGATTCACGACGCAGATACCTACGTTTATTCTCACTCCGTTTACCGGTGTGCTCACAGACAGATACAACCGCCACAAAATAATGGTTCTGGCTCAGGTATTCTTCATGCTTCAGGCATTTGCTATGGCCTTTCTGGTGCTTTTCAATTTAATAGACGTATGGCACATTATTGTTCTCAGTCTTGTATTTGGTGTAATCAGCGCATTCGATGCTCCGGCAAGGCAGTCCCTTGTGATTGACCTCATAGACAAGCCGGAGGACCTCGGAAACGCAATTGCGCTCAATTCTGCACTTTTCAACGGGGCGAGGCTCATTGGCCCGGCTATCGCAGGACTGACAATTGCTGCAGTAGGGGAGGGAATCTGTTTTTTATTAAATGCGCTGAGTTTCTTAGCTGTTATTATTGCACTGATGCAGATAAAGATTCCGCATAAACTGGCAGTAACATCCTCTACACCGTTTGGCAAAAGTTTCCGGGAAGGGCTTAATTATACCTTCCGCACCCAATCCATAAGAAAGCTGATTCTTCTCCTTGCGATGATGAGCCTTGCCGCTTTCCCTTTTATTGTACTCCTTCCCGCATATGCAAAAGAGGTGCTAGGCGGAGGTTCGGAAACTCTTGGCTTTCTCATGTCTGCTCTGGGCGGTGGTGCATTGGTTGGTGCGCTTTATATGGCATCCCGCAAGTCTGTGAAAGGACTTGATAAGATAATATCTGTAAATACTGTTCTTCTGGGTGCTTCGATAGTCCTCACGGCCTTTTCTCACTCTATTTTTCTGTCCCTCACCGCTCTTGCAATAAGCGGGCTCACAATGATTCTCGCATTATCGTCAATAAATACGCTGCTTCAGACAACCACCGAAGAGAGCAAGCGTGGAAGGGTAATGAGCTTTTATGCCATGGCCCTCATGGGCACACAGCCAATTGGCAACCTCATTGCAGGGACAATTGCAAGCGGTACGGGAATACCTGTTACGCTCATTATTGGAGGAACAATAACTGTTGGTGCCGGAATATGGTACTTTAACCGCAGTTCAAAAACCGGAGTTTAGAATTATTTCTTTTTGCAGGTTTTTATCCCAAAAGGAACATATAACGGGCAAAAACTGAATACGCTTGTAAGGAAAAAGATTCCCGCTAAAATTATCAGTATTACTGCAAGGGTTCCTGTAATAATATTGGCAAAGTACAATCCAAAGATGACAAATCCGATTATAATCCTGATCGTTTTGTCAATGGTGCCCATGTTTTTTTCCATCTTATTTGTTTTTATTTTCAGATATATAACAATTCACAATGAAGTTAGTTTTTTAGTTTGAACTACTGATGCTATTAATCTCTTTTATTAAAATCTCTTTGCTTTTTATCCCAACTAACCGTTTCACTTCGGAGCCGTTTTTAAACAGAACCAGTGTAGGTATGCTTCGAACATTGTATTTCTGTGCAAGCATCTGGTAATCTTCAATATTTATCTTCCCCACAAATGCATTTCCCGTCAGTTCGCCCGCAACTTCGTTCAAAACCGGGGCCATCATTCTGCATGGAGCGCACCAGCTTGCCCAGAAATCCACAAGTACAACCTTGCCTTTGAGCTGCTGACCAATATTTTTATCGGTAATCGTGATTATTTTATCATGGTCGGCCACCATAGGAGTATTCTTCATTTTAGAGTATGACCTGTATATTGCATAGGCAAGGACACCCGCAACTGCTATTATAATAATTGTTGTTGTACTCATTTTATTTTTTAAGTTTTTTCTTCAGTTCGTTCAAATATGCCGATGATGCCAGTGCTGCGATTGTTCCGTCGCCAACAGCAGTGGTTACCTGGCGGAACCGTTTTGTAATGCTGTCTCCGGCTGCATATACACCTTCAACGCTTGTAGACATATCATTTTTAACAACTATCTCTCCCCACTGGTTTAATTCCACCTTGTCTTTAATGAATTCTGTATTTGGGATGTAACCTATGAAAATAAAGGTGCCATCCGTTTTGAAATTTGTTACATCTCCGGTTTTAAGATTTTTAATATCTACGCTTTCCAGTCTCTCGTCTCCATAAAAAGCCGTAATAGTTGATTCCATAACAAAGCTTATTTTCGGATTTTTACGTGCCTCTTCTATTGCATGTTCAAATGCCTGGAAATTATCGAACTGATGGACGATTGTAATCTTGCTTGCATATTTTGTAAGAGAGACGGCTTCTTCGAGGGCCGAATTTCCTCCTCCAACAACAACAATCTCCTTGTCTGTAAAGAAATCTCCGTCGCAGGTTGCGCAATATGAAATTCCACGTCCCTTGAGATTGTCTTCTCCCGGTACTCCGAGAGTCCTGGATCTTCCGCCGCTGGTAATTATTACTATGTTTGAAGTATATACAGAGTCGTCCGATAAAACAAACGTCTTTACATCTCCCTTAAGCTCCATCTCTTTAATTGAGATGTTCGATTTAATCTCACAGCCAAAAGAGAGAGCCTGCTTTTTCATAATATTCCCGAGCTGGTATCCGCTTATGCTTTCAACTCCGGGATAATTGGCGATTTCATGTGTAAGGACCATTTGCCCTCCAACCGTGCCTTCGTTGAGGATAAGGGTTTTTACCCTTGCCCGGGAAAGGTATATGCCGGCGGTTAAACCGGCAGGACCTCCACCGATTACAACTGCGTCAAAATGAGTAGTTTCAGTAGCCATTTTATTAACCTTTAGACGGTGCACCAAATTCATTGTTTAGAATTGATGTTACCTGACCTTTAGTTTGAATACTTGATGTAGCTTTTGCAACCTTGCCGTTTTTGTAGTAAATGGTAAAAGGAATGCCCATGAAACCCCTT
>JAAXVX010000110.1 GCA_013335275.1 Bacteroidales bacterium | reverse complement strand
TTCACCTTTGCTTTATCGCCTACTGAATAAGCGGTGCGGTTCACCTCTTTCAACTCACCTGTGAAGTAATCGAACTGAGTTTGCACATATGTAAATCCGTTGATTCTTGATATGATTTTTGCAGCGTCTTTGCCTAAACCGTTTAAGATAACGCGCAATGGCTCTTTACGAACACGATTTGCCGATTTTGCTATACCAATTGCTCCTTCTGCAGCAGCAAAAGATTCGTGTCCGGCAAGAAATGCAAAACATTTTGTCTCTTCGCGAAGCAGCATGGCAGCAAGGTTTCCGTGTCCGATACCTACTTTACGGTCGTCGGCAACTGAACCGGGGATACAGAATGCCTGAAGACCTTCGCCAAGTGTTGCGGCGATATCGGCAGCTTCTGTCTGTCCTTTTTTAATTGCAATAGCAGCACCAACAATATATGACCACATAGCATTCTCGAATGCTATAGGCTGAATGTCCTTTACAATTTTATATACGTCTACGCCTCTCTCGTCGCATATTTTTCTGGCCTCTTCCAAAGAAGAGATGCCGTACGAATTAAGTACACTGTTTATTTTATTAATTCGTCTGTCGTAGCTTTCAAATAATGGCATTGTCTGTTCCTCCTATTGTTTACGTGGGTCAATAACTACTACTGCTTCATCTATGCGGCCATATTTGCCCGAAGCCTTTTTAACTGCTTCGTTTGCATCTGTTCCGCCTTTGATCATATCCATCATACGGCCAAGGCTCACAAATTCATAACCGATAATCTCATTATTGGCATCAAGTCCAATTTTGGTAACATAACCTTCGGCCATTTCAAGGTAACGGGGACCTTTTGCGACAGTACCATACATTGTTGCAGTAACGCTTCTGAGGCCTTTTCCAAGGTCTTCAAGGCCTGCACCAATTGGCAACCCGCCTTCGGAAAATGCAGTTTGTGTACGTCCATAAACTATCTGCAGAAACAGTTCGCGCATGGCAGTATTTATTGCATCGCAAACCAGGTCTGTGTTTAGTGCCTCCAGAATGGTTTTTCCGGGAAGAATTTCCGAAGCCATTGCAGCCGAATGGGTCATACCTGAACAGCCGATTGTTTCCACCAGAGCCTCCTGAATAATTCCCTCTTTAACATTCAATGTCAGCTTGCAGGCGCCTTGCTGAGGAGCACACCAGCCAACACCGTGGGTCAAGCCCGAAATGTCTTTAACTTCTTTTGCCTTAACCCATTTGCCCTCTTCCGGGATGGGTGCCGAGCCGTGATTCGCACCTTGAGCGACGCAAATCATTCCTTCAACTTCATGTGTAAAACTCATAAAATCTTATTTAAATTAACTGTGAAATATATTTTTCTATGTAATCAACTTATCCGGCCGCAAAGATAACTATTTTGGAAAATTTATCTGCATGTGTCCAAATAGGGGCACAGATATATTTCATATTGAATTTATAATTCAACATGATTATGTAGGAGAAATCATTCAGAAAAAAAACTGATTTAAATAATATAAAGGGCTTAGTCCTTTACACAACGCACAGAATGCCCATAAGTTTTTTCACAGTAACCAGGTACTACATTGCCATTACCGGAGTATAAAACACGATTTATTGGTCTGGTATAAGTAGTAGAACTCCACCAATTGCCATTACTGGTAAGGTTTTGAAAATTGGTAGGATATCTCAGGCCGCCGGGGAGAGCAGTAAATCCGCTAAGGTTAGTTGCTCCTGTGTTGGGGCTCAGCCAATGAGAGGTCCCTGTCTCTTTTAGTTTGCCTCCGGCAGATGACCCGCCCAGATATGTTATTAGGGTTTTCCACTCAGTTTCAGTAGGTACGTGCCACCCTGTTGGGCAAATATTTTTACCACCGTTGCTTGTAACTTTTGATGCAGCGTTATTGTCTACAGCGTACCAGTTGTACAGCCTGCCATAAACAGCGGAGTTGCCTGGATTATTATTGTAGTCACAATAGGCTCCTGTTGTCAGAGCTGCCCAGGAAGCATTCGCAGTTACATTTGGTATCGCTGTGCCATCATTATAATGAGTAGTATTAAGATTTGCAGCCATCCATATCTGATTCCCGATAGTCACAGAAGGGTAAATATTGCCGTCAAAATCTGTTGGAGGTCCCGCTCCTGTTATTTCGTGCAAATAAATAGAGTTTAAAATCTGGTTACCGGAAACAGGTTTATACCAGTCTGTACTGCTTGTTCCACCGGAAGTGGCCCATTCTGCAAAGTGAGAATATGCATTGATTATTGAACTACACTCGGCAGGATATTCGAACGGTTCGGGAATCATAATTCCCCACATCATTCCGTCATAATTTTTAAATAAATCGCCCGGAAAAAGACTATACCCGGTTGCCAGTGATGAATTAAAATTTGTTGTCCCCAGAAAAGAAGGAAGGTGAATTTCGCAACCTCTTGTATTGGCAACAATGAACATATTAAATGCGTTCATTGCAACATTTTCCTGTTGAACCGGGGCAATGAAATTTATAGAAACATACTTATCCGGAGTATTTAAATAACTGCCGCTTACAGTATTCAGATAGCCAGAATATGAAACATAATCTTTTTGATTGTTCAAAAGAGGAATTACTGCTAATGATACACCATTCTCACATCCGTTTGCACCTATTGCAAATGGAGATGTTCCGTTAAGGGCCCGTCCCGAAACCGATTGTACATTTGAAGAAGAAACCTTGTCTAATTGAAATGCTGCTCCCAGATTATATATACTGCCTGCAGCCTTCATATTGTAGTCCACCCTCATCTTTGTAACCATATTTGAGCAGTTGGTGAAATACGAAATTCTGAATCCAATAACTATATCATTTATATCGTAGTCTCCCTTAACAGGCCATAAGTCTTCAAATGCATATGTTCCCCAGGTGCTTGCAGAAGGGAAATACGAAGCAAATGCAACTGCGGGGTCGCTGTCATCAACATCATAACCTGAAGAAACTCCATCAGCGTCGCTATCCGCTGCAACTACCTGAGAGCTATTAGAGGCCGGCTGAGAAACAATTGTCGGCGCACCTGCAGCTGAAGCAGTGCCAAAATTTATATCTAAAGAAGTTCCGGAAATATTTTTAGTTAAAAGTGTTGTTGTCCCATCCGGCAATATCTCCTGAACATAGATTGCCTGAATATTAGTTGCCAAAGAAATTTTCACAATATATGGTAAAGCCGGTGTTGCAGCACCTGTTGCTATCAGAGATTGCTCATTCAATAAAGAATTGTTGTAAATTCTTATAATTCTGATCGAATTATCTCCCACCCCGGATACAGAAGCGACTTTGACTGTGCAAGAAAGCTCTGTGATTGTCTTCCAGTTGAAGTCTTTAGGAATAAGACCAATAGGAGATGTAGGATTGTTTACGGGATTTAATTTGACACATCCGGATACTGCTCCTGCAAAAATTAAGACGAGAAACAATAACTTGATATTACACTTAAAAGTATTCATAGTAATTTGTTATGAGATTAGGCGATACAAATCTAAAATAAATTATTACACTATAAGTGGGATTTTATGAAAATAATCAGATAATTGCCAATTCATTGACATTTTTTATATTTGTACAGTTCTGAAGCATCAAAACTATTTTTAAGCAAACTTAATATGAACTATAGATTTGCTATTATCGGCTGCATGGTTTTATGCACTGCAGCATTCTCTTCATCCACAGTATATTCTCAGCAACTTTCTGCCAAAGAAATCATCAAAAAGGCCGACGACAAGGGCCGCGGCCAAACGAGCAAAGGAGAAATGACTCTTACAATTGTCCGTCCCGGCTGGACAAGATCCATATCTATGAAATCATGGTCCAAGGGAACTGAATACTCCCTGATATACATAACCGCTCCCGCAAAGGAAAAGGGTCAGGTTTTCCTGAAAAGACAAAAAGATATGTGGAACTGGGTTCCTTCAATTGAAAGAATGATAAAGATTCCCCCTTCAATGATGATGCAGTCCTGGATGGGGTCGGACTATACGAACGACGACCTTGTAAAGGAATCTTCAATTGTGGTTGACTACACGCAAAAATTGCTGGGCAGGGAAAAGGTGCGGGAAAAGGATTGTTATAAAGTTGAGCTGATACCTCTGCCGGAAGCAGCTGTGACATGGGGGAAAGTTATTATCTGGATAACAACAGACGGGTTCAACGAATGGAAGGTAGAGTATTACGACGAGGAGATGGAACTTGTTAATGTCATGAACGCATACAACATTAAGCAAATGGGCGATCGCGAGGTGCCAACAAAAATGGAGATAGAGCCGGCAAACAAGAAAGGGAATAAAACCATACTGGAAATGGTTAATATAGTCTATAACCAGCCCATTCCGGACAGCTTCTTCTCTCAGCAAAACATGAAGTCGGTAAAATAAACAATCTTACGATTATGAAGGATTACATCAAACTGGCCTGGCGAAATATATGGCGAAACAAGCGCCGGACTCTCATATGTGCAGCCTCCATATTCTTTGGCGTTGTCCTCTCTTCTTTTATGTCTTCCATGCAGGAGGGCTCCTACGAAATGTATATTAAAACAATCGTCAATTTCTACTCCGGCTACATACAGGTACATCAAAAAGGATATTGGGACGATAAAGTAATCAACAACACTCTGGATTACTCCTCTTTAAAAACACAGATGCCGGCCGTTAAAGGGATTACTGTTTCTACTCCAAGACTCGAGAACTATGCTCTTGCCTCGCTGGAAGATATTACCAAAGGCGTAATGGTAATAGGAATTTCGCCTCAAAAGGAGGACAGCATTACAAACCTCTCAAAAAGGGTAGCCGCAGGAAGTTATCTGGCAGATGGAGATGCGGGTGTTATTCTGGGAAGTGCTCTTGCAAAATATATGAAGGTGGGAGTAAATGATACTCTTGTTCTTTTGAGCCAGGGATATCACGGAGTGAGTGCCGCAGGAAAGTATCCGGTACGGGGCATTATAAAGCAGCCATCTCCCGATTTGGACAGAACGGTAGTTTATATGGATGTAACAACAGCACAGGAATTGTTCTCCGCTCAGGAGAGACTCACCTCGCTTGTAATAATGGTCAGGGATGCAGATGATGTTCCCCGCATAAAAAGGGAGCTTGCGGCCAAACTTGGAGATGAGTATGAGGTGATGGACTGGAAAGAGATGAACAGCATGCTGATAAAGCAGATTGACAGCGACCGTGCTTCAGGTGTTATTATGAAGGGTATCCTGTATATAATTATAGCTTTTGGAATATTTGGAACTGTAATGATGATGACGGCTGAGAGAAGAAAGGAGTTTGGTGTGCTTGTGGCCGTGGGAATGCAA
>JAAXVX010000410.1 GCA_013335275.1 Bacteroidales bacterium | reverse complement strand
AAAATTGCAGATAGTGTTTTGGTTATAAGTAATGGAGTTGAAACAAAAGTTATTAATATGATTGATGTTGATAATACTAGAGAACAACAACTAAATATTGGCTCAGTAATCTTGATTGCCGGGGTTATTGTTATGATCCTTAGTATTTTAAAACCAAGAATAAAATTAGCTGGATAGCCTAGAATTAGTTTATCATATTGCCGTCTTTGATGAATTCATCAAACATACCTTTTTTAATAACAAACTCATAAAATTCAGCTTTGTATGGAACCGTCTTGGGCGGAATTGAAAACGAAGCTACATATTTTCCAATGAGGTTATTTGAAAATAAATTGTAAACAGATCCTATCGATTCAGCGTGATATCCTTTTGCATCCAGCAAATATTTTCTAAGAAACCCCCCAGCGAGATGCGATATTGAAACGGTGCTCCTTTTTTCAAAGAAATATGGTTGACCTGCCCCCAAAAAAGAGATCCAATTATTAAATTAGGATCAAAGGAGAAAAAGCTATGGGCAAAAACAAATTTACAACAGAGCAGATCATAAGCAAACTTCGAGAAGCAGAAGTTTTGCAATCAAATGGTCAAAGCATAACCGAGATATGTCGTCACCTTGGGATAAAGGATCAAACTTATTACAAGTGGCGAAAAGAATATGGGGGAATGCGTGTTGATCAGGCAAAGAGATTAAAGGAAGTGGAACAAGAAAACACAAGACTAAGAAAACTTGTATCAGATCTATCACTGGATAATGCAATTCTAAAGGAGACAGTCCGGGGAAACTACTGAGCCCGGAGAAGAAACGCCGGGCAGTTGAGGAAGTAAAGGAAAAGCTGAAAGTATCGGAAAGAAGAGTATGTTCAGCACTTGGTCAACCAAGATCAACACAGCGTAGAAAAGTTAAGACAAGAGATGATGAACAAGCCCTTCGGGAAGAGATAGTAAAGTTAGCCTGTGATTATGGTCGCTATGGTTACAGAAGAATAACAGCACTGCTGAGAAATCAGGGATGGAAAGTAAATCATAAACGTGTTGAGAGGATATGGAGACAAGAAGGATTAAAGGTGCCACAGAAGCAGCCGAAGAGAAGAAGGCTGTGGTTAAACGATGGTTCTTGTATAAGATTAAAACCACTGTATCCAAATCACGTATGGAGCTACGATTTTGTAGCAGACAGAACAAGTGATGGAAGACCGATAAGAATGCTGACGATCATAGATGAGTACACAAGAGAATGTTTAAGCATACATACTCAGAGACGGATAAAAGCACCAGAAGTGCTTTACAAACTTTCAGAGTTATTTATTACAAAAGGAGTCCCGGATCATATACGTTCGGATAACGGATCAGAGTTCAGTGCAAAGTCAGTAAGAGGTTGGTTAGAAAGATTAGGAGTAAAGACATTATTTATTGAACCAGGAAGTCCCTGGGAGAACGGATACATAGAATCATTTAATGGAAAACTAAGGGATGAGCTATTGAACGGAGAAATATTTGACAATATTTTAGAGGCGAGAGTAATTACAGAACAATGGAGAAAACATTACAATAAAATCAGACCGCATAGTTCGTTAAATTTTCGACCTCCGGTACCGGAGGTAATGATCCCTCATCAATATGCCAGTGCTTGATGATGGATTTACTAACTTATGCATTGGTACCATTACTAGGGGCAGGTCAACCAAATAACGAACCTGATGTTCGAATTACA
>JAAXVX010000409.1 GCA_013335275.1 Bacteroidales bacterium | reverse complement strand
AAGTGCCGCCGATATAATCAAGATTGCAATGGTGCATCTTTTTGACCGGCTTAAAAAGGAGGGCATAAAGAGCAAAATGGTCCTTCAGGTACATGACGAACTTGTTTTTGATGTTTTGCCGGAAGAGAAGGACAGACTTTCTTTTATAGTTAAAAACGAAATGGAGTCTGTTGCAAAACTTTCTGTCCCTTTAACCGTTGAATGTCAATATGGAGAAAACTGGCTCGAAGCACATTAGAAAAATATCAGACAAATCACTTGTCGAACAGGCGCTTCAAAAAAGAGAGGAGGCATACTCCGCTATTGTGTCCAGGTATCAGGAGAGAGTAACCAAGTATATACTCCTGCTGGTTTCCAATAACGACGATGCAAAGGATATATCTCAGGAGACGTTTGAAAAAGCATTTGGCATGCTTCACAGTTATGACTCTCAGTACGCTTTTTCCACATGGCTGTTCACAATTGCAAAAAACTGCTGTATTGACTTTTTGCGCAAACAACGTTTAAATGTCCGCTCAATAGAGACAATGACAAATTCCGACGATCCAGGAGGCAGGTCATCATCGGTACCGAGCCCGGAAGAGAATTTCATTTTTGAACAGGAGATAGACAAACTTAAGAGGCACATTGAAAAGCTGCCGGAACTGTACAGAGAAGTGGCAGAATTGAGATTTCTTCACGAATATGCCTATGAAGAGATTGCAAAAGAGTTAAATTTGCCGCTTGGAACAATAAAGACCCGAATAAGAAGGGCAAAAGAACACCTTATAAAAGATGGAAAATTTAATTTATACATACTTTCCTGATCTCACAGAAACGCAGAAGAGACAGATGTCGGCACTTTTTCCGCTCTATAGCGAGTGGAATGCAAAAATCAATGTTATTTCAAGAAAAGACATAGACAACCTGTATCTCCACCATGTTTTGCACTCTCTGGCGATTGCCATGCTCATAAAATTTCCAGCCGGCTCTAAAGTGCTGGATGTGGGAACAGGAGGCGGATTCCCCGGAATCCCTCTTGCCATATTGTTTCCGGATGTCTCTTTTTATCTTTGCGATTCAACCTTAAAGAAAATTAACGTCGTAAAAGAGGTATCAGCTTCTCTTGGACTTAAGAACGTGAGAGCAGCGCAAGTCCGTGCAGAAGAGATTGATGAAAAATTTGATTTTGTAGTATCCAGAGCTGTTGCTGAGTTAAAAAAGTTTCTTCCATGGGTTTGGAAAAATGTAGAGAGAGGAGAAATCGCCGGAGTCAAAAAAGGGATTATCTATCTTAAAGGAGGTGAGCTGCTTGAAGAAATTTCGGAGGCTCAGGCTTTATTGAAAATTGCCCCCCAGATGGTAGGAAAACATGAAATATCCAACTGGTTTAAAGAGCCTTTTTTTGAAGAAAAGAGCATTTTATACATAAAACGATAGCATAATATTTGCGATTAAAAACATTTTATATATCTTTGCACTCCATTTTGCGAAACAAATAATAAGTTAAATATATCATGAAACGCACTTTTCAACCATCATTACGCAAGCGTCGCAACAAACACGGGTTCCGCGAGCGCATGTCAACACCTAACGGGCGTCGCGTATTAGCTGCTCGTCGTCGTCGCGGACGCAAAAAATTGACAGTATCTTCTGAAGATCGTTTCTAGTCCGTTTTAAAATACAGTTTCAAATAGGCTGACCTTAAGGGTTGGCCTTTTTTTATTTATTT
>JAAXVX010000408.1:572-1712 GCA_013335275.1 Bacteroidales bacterium | reverse complement strand
CGTTTATTGAGGAATTCAAGCCGGATAAGATTTTTATCGAGGCTACCGGCCTTGCAGATCCGCTGGCAATATTGCAAATGATTAATAATCCTGTTCTATCCGGAAAAACAAGATTTGCAAGGGCATTTACAATTGTTGATGCACCTGTATTCGTGAAGCAGTCAGGCATGCTAAAGTCAGTCTCAAATCAGATACGGATTGCAGATACAGTACTTGTAAACAAATGCGACAAACTAAGCGAAGCAGAGGCTCTTTTGGCGGGACGAAGAGTAAGGGAACTTAATCCCTTCTGCAATATTTTGTATTCCCGGTTTGCAAAACCGGATAAAAGCGAACTTGAAATAATCAAGAATGACTGCGGCAATGCTCAGGCGCTTACAAACAGAATTATTTCCGATAGCAGGCCATTGTCTTCTCCCCCGGATATTAAAGTAAATACGTTAGTTACTGCAAAAAAAATATCTGCGCGCAATCTTGAAAAACTGTCAGCGATATTGAAACCTATGATGAGAGCCAAAGGTTTCGTGAGGATGGACGACGGTTCGGCAAAGACAATCCAGGCTGTAAACGGAGATGTTTCAGTTATGGACTACAGTTTACCTGTTTTAAGAAGCGAACTGGTGTTTTTTGGGGAAGAGATAAATTTATCATCGGTAGAAAAACTTTTTGACCAATGAGAGAGGTTATTGAATATAATATTGAACTCTCTTCTCTCACTCTGGATAAAAGAGAGATTTTAAAGCACTCAGGGGAGGAATTCATTGAAGCAACGCTTGCCCTTGTTCCATTGCTGGTTTCCCTTACTGCGAAAGGGGCTTATACTGTAATTAAACCAGAGGAGTCAGGGTTCCTTATGGGTGATAAAGTAAAATATGCTTTCGGAAAATCAGAAAGAATCGCACTTTTTGTATCCACACTGGGAAATGATGCAAAGAGAATTATTGACGGGAAGCGGCAGGATCCGTTTGAGTACTTTATGCTTGACTTTCTTGCCTCGCAGTATGCCGAATGTGTTGCAGAATTTATGCATGAAAGGATTAGGGAATATGCACAGGCGGCCGGAATGGGATATTCAAACAGATACAGCCCCGGTTATTGCGGATGGAACGTAAGAGAACAGAGCAAACTGTTTGGACTTTT
>JAAXVX010000408.1:0-562 GCA_013335275.1 Bacteroidales bacterium | reverse complement strand
TTTTCCGGAAAACCAGTGTGGGATTACTCTTACCGGGAGCTGCCTTATGAACCCTGTTAAATCTGTAAGCGGAGCAATTGCACTCGGGAGAGATGTAGTTTTTCGTGAATACGGATGCCGGAACTGTGGCGAAAATGATTGTTTGTACAAATCTAAATTATAGAATATGAGTTATACACCAAGAGAGAGGGTACTGGCTGCCATGAACCTGCAAAAGCCGGACAGGGTACCATTAATGTGCCAGTTTAGCATTGGTTCCATGATGCAGCAGCTTAAGCCGTCACCGGCAGAATTCTGGTACGATGGCGATGTTTTTGCATCCGGACTCGTTGAGCTATGCAAACGATTTAAGTTTGACGGGATACTTGTAAGTTTACACGGACATTCTCCGGACTGGAGGGATAATATAGTTTCTTTCAATAAACTGGAAGAGGGAAAGCAGGAGATTGTATTTACTGACAGAAGTGAATTCCATTCATGGACAGATTTGCCTATGGTTAAGTATTTTAATAAACCTGTCCATAAAGGCATTGATGAGATTAATGTTGAAAATGATGTCCCC
>JAAXVX010000109.1 GCA_013335275.1 Bacteroidales bacterium | reverse complement strand
CGGAGGTATGAAGGGCCGGGGAAAGGAAGTCGAAAGGGAAGAGATGCACAAAATCCTCAAAAACTGTTTTGGAGTTGAAAATATTCACTCCGAATACGGGATGGCAGAGCTACTTTCACAAGCCTATTCAAATGGTAACGGAGTTTTTATGACACCTCCGTGGATGAAAATTATTATAAGAGATTTCAACAATCCTTTCCGTGCAGCCGAGGCAGGAAACAGGGGAGGCATTAATATCATTGACCTGGCAAATGTAAACTCTTGCTCATTTATTGAGACAGAGGATATGGGCATAAAAACGGCCGGGAATGGTTTTAAGATTCTCGGCCGCATAAAAAATTCCGAACTCAGGGGTTGCAATCTGCTATTGGGCTAAATTGCCTGAATTGCTTTGATTGTTTCGTTAATCTGCTTTTCAATATCTGCAGCCTTATCATTCTCGCCGCGATTTTTTAGAGCATCTGCAAGCATTACCAGATATGAGAGACTCCTCTCAATATCCGATTTTGAAAGATAAAATCCGTTGTATTTTTGAGCAAAAAGGTCTATTGAAGTAAAGCTGTCCTTTGTGAAGGCATCTGCAAGCGAAAGTCCCTTTTCACGTGCTCCGGCAAGAATATATAAATCAATAGCCTCCAAAACCGAGTGTTCGTTCAGAGAGCCAAGCAATGATATATTTAGCGGGAACTGCGAAGGAATCATAACAGCCTGCATTTTATCCAGAACGGCTATCGCCTTGTCTGTCTTACCCTCAAGTATGAGAGCTTTTGCTGTTTGCGTAAAAATATTTCTAACGCATGTTACCGCAGTAAATGTCAACAGATTTTGGTAATCAATATTTACCTTAGGGTCGTTCATATTTCCCCACTTGTATACATTCATCACCTTGTCATACATTTTTTCTGCAGGAACCCTTCCCGGGAAGCCCAGTGAGGTTTTACTCTTTATCGGAACAAACTTATATGCAAAACCGCTATATTCAAGATAGTCCCTTATTCCAATTTCCAGATCGCCGCCCATTGCAACAAAATAGATTGGCCTGTCCCATTTGTAGTTTGCAAGCATATCAAGTATCATCAGTTCGGCTTTTGTCATCAGGTCCTTGTTTTCAGGAAGATTGAGAACAATAGTGTCAACTATTTGTGCCGAATCGGCCACGCTCACAATGCCATTTGCAATTGCTCTCTCCTTGTCTACAGGAATGGTAAGTTGTCTTGCAGCAAAGAAGCTGTAAAGCTCACCGTCCTGACCTCTCACTTTTGCGTCGGGATTTGAAACTAAATCCACCACCAGTTTAAGCGGGAACGGCTTGTTTACTTTGTCATAAATCTGAATCACGTCATTTGTTCCGTACAGGTACTCTCTCTTTGGTACAGTGAAAGGAACCGGATCGGAATCATAAGTTTTGAATTTCATCTGGTCTATATACCAGTCTGTTCCCAGCAGAGACGTATTCATTATCCGCACATCGGTTCTCACACCTTCTACCTCCTGAATATACCAGAGAGGGAATGTGTCGTTATCTCCGTGTGTAACAAGTATGGAGTTTTTCTCCGTGCTGTTTAAATAGTTGTAGGCAAGGTCGCGGGCAGTGAACCTGTCGCTTCTGTCATGGTCATCCCATGTCTGGCTTGCCATTTGAATCGGTACTATAAGGCAAACTGAGCTTACCGCAATCGCTGATACTTTTGCAGGCACCCACCTCTTTAACAGGTCATGAATTGCCATTACAGCAAGACCAATCCATATTGCAAATGCATAGTATGAACCGGCAAATGCATAGTCCCTTTCTCTCGGCTGGTACGGAGGCATATTGAGATAAACTGCAATAGCAATACCGGTAAGAAGGAAAAGCAACATTGTAACCCACCAGTTATGCTTGTCTTTGCCCAGCTGATAGAACAGCCCTACGAGCCCCAGCAAAAGCGGAAGCATATAGAAGTGGTTCTTCGCCCTGTTGTTTACAATATAATCCGGACCAACACTCTGGTCGCCAAGCCTGACCTTATCAAGGAATGGAATTCCGGTTTCCCAGTTTCCCCTGAACACATCTCCCGGAGTAGAACCCTGAATGTCATTTTGCCTTCCCGCAAAATTCCACATGAAATACCTGAAGTACATCCAGTCTAACTGATAATCGAAAAAATATCTCAGATTATCCTTCATCAGAGGCAGCTTCTTATCGGTTCCCGGGATGGTAGTTCCCCTGCCTTCTGTATATGTCTGATAAAAATTCACATGATCCTTGGAACTGTTGCTCCACATACGGGGGAAAAGCATTTTTGATTCCGGTTTATATTTTGCCTGAACCGGGCCATTTACCTTTTCATATTTTCCGTCGAGTTTTGCATAATATTTCTTATTAATCAAATCATATGTAGAAGAGTAACTCTCGCCATAAATAAGAGGGTTGCTCCCGTACTGCTCACGGGCAAGATATCTTACTAATGAGAAGGGATTGTCGGGCTGATTTTCATTTGTGGGGGTATTTGCCTGTGACCTGATAATTACAACTGCAAAAGACGAATATCCTATTACAATCATTGTAAAACTCAGAATGATTGTGTTCCACAGATAATTTTGCTTTTTGTATGTATACCAGATGCCAAAAAAAGAAGCAATAAGAACCAAAACCATAAAGACAACGGCACCTGAATTGAATGGAAGGCCCATTCCGTTAACGAATAAAAGGTCAAACCAGGATGCCATTTTTGGCAGATATGGTATTACTCCGTAAAGAATAAACGCGAGAATCGCTCCTGAAATGAGTAGTACATATATGCTTTTCTTTGTGCTGACCTCATATTTTTTATAGTAATAAATAAATACAAGTGCAGGAATTGCAAGCAGGTTAAGCAGGTGCACCCCTATCGAAAGACCCATAAGGAATGCAATAAGAACAATCCACCTGTTTGCATGAGGCTGGTCCGCCTGCTCCTCCCATCTGAGCATGGCCCAGAAAACTGCAGCCGTAAACAAAGATGACATGGCGTATACTTCACCTTCAACAGCTGAAAACCAGAACGAATCCGAGAAAGTAAATGCAAGAGCACCTACTAATCCGGCTCCCCAGATTGCTATTGAGTTGGATGAGGAAAGAGCTTCTCCTCTTTTCTCAATAATTCTTCTTCCCAAATGGGTAATTGTCCAGAACAGGAAAAGAATAGTAAAGGCAGAACAAAGGGCACTCATGGCATTCACCATCATAGCCGCTTTATCCGGTTGGGCAAACAATGTAAAGAACCTTCCTAAAAGCTGGAAAACCGGATTTCCGGGAGGGTGACCTACTTCCAGTTTAAATGCAGATGCAATAAACTCTCCGCAGTCCCAGAAGCTGGTTGTCTCCTCAATTGTAAGGAGGTATGTTGCAGAGGCGATTAGTAAAACGATAACACCAAGGATGTTGTCGATCAATCTAAATTTTTTCAATTCCATGAGATAAAAAATACTGGTGATATTGAGAATAATTGACAAAGATACTATTTTGAATTTTTCTGCCTAACTTTGCAGCAAAATAAATACTTTATGTCCCCAACCGACTGGAAAAGCAGATTAGGAGTCGTTTACTCCACAAATCCCGAGTTCCAATTTTCAGGCCAAGAAAACGGTGAAGACGCCGAAACATTGCCCGAAGCAAAACAAAAACTTATTGTTGCAATCGACCGCAAACACAGGGCTGGGAAGCAAGTCACCCTTGTTAAGGGCTTTATTGGAAAAGACTCCGGTCTTGAATCGCTTGCAAAAAGCCTTAAAAGCAAGTGCGGAGTAGGCGGTTCAGTTAAAGATGGAGAAATAATAATACAGGGTGATTTTAGAGACAGAATTATTTCTATCCTGCAATCGCTCGGCTATCCGGCAAAAAGGGGAAACTGATGTTTCAGACCGATACTCTATACATTACCGACAGTGTGTCGTGCAGATATCTTGTATACAACACATATTCTGCTCAGGGAGAAAATGTGCTGCCGATAGATTCACTATGGAGAAGCTCCACAAAAAACCTTACAATTGTTCCTGCTCCGGCAGGCAATGTTACATCTGAAAAACCTGATGTATTCCTTTCGGGAATAATAATTTCTTTCTTTATCCTGCTTGTTGTTTTCTCCAGAGAGATAATAAGCACTCTTCCTGCAGTATTAAAAGCTCTGACCTGTTTGAGAGATCATTGCAAACTGGAAGAAAAACTTGCACTCACACAACAGAGAAACGTCGTTTTTGTAATTTCCCTGCTATACTTTCCGGTGATAATCACGCTTCTGGCAGATAATTACGTTTCACAGGAATTTAATATTTATCCGCCTTTTTTCCTGATTGGATTTTTTGTCTTTTTATTGCTTTTCGGACTGGCAAAAAAGTTGATTTTTAAACTTCTCTCATGGATTAACAGGGATAAAGTAACATTCAATCTTTTGGAAAAAGTTGGCTATAATCATGTCATTATAGCAGCAATTTTCACTTTTCCTTCCGTTTTAATCAAAACATTCTCATCTCTCATAACAGAAGAAGAGGTCGTATTTATAATGGCTATCAGTGTTTTACCAATATTCTTCATATATCTTTTCAGAAGCTATCAAATAATAATTGGTCATCGATTTTCTCATTTTTTTTATATTTTGTATCTTTGCGGCGCAGAAATACTACCATTAGTCTTAATCGCGAATTTTATACTTTCTCTTTAGTAATATGAAAATAAAAAACATATTAATTTCCCAACCCGAACCAACTAACGGATCTCCTTATACAGAATTGATTTCCAAATATAAAGTCAACATCAACTTTATTCCGTTTTTCAAAGTAGAACCACTTTCAGCCAGAGAGTTTCGTCTTCAGAAAGTTTCTATTCTCGACTATACAGCCGTTGTATTTACCTCCAGGAACTCCATTGATGCTTTTTTCAAAATCAGTGAGGAGATAAGAATCGCTATTCCGGAAACAATGAAATACTTTTGTATATCAGAGGCTGTTGCTCTCTATCTGCAAAAACACATTGTATACCGGAAAAGAAAAATTTTCTTTGGCAATGGGACAAATCCTTCTATTGTTGAACTAATTGGAATTAAGCACAAAAACGAAAACTTCCTTATTGCTGCAGCAGACAGTTGCAAGACCGACCTGCACAAAATCTTTGTAAAGGCAAAAATCAAGCATTCAAGTGCTGTATTTGTGAAGACAGTAAACAGCAACCTCAGCAGCGTAAATATTGATACTTACGATATTATTGTATTTTACAGCCCAAGTGATATTAAATCACTGCTGGAGAACTTCCCCGAATTTAAACAGAACGGGGTTAAGTTTGCCACATTCGGAACAACAACCTTAAAGGCCCTGAAAGCGGCAAAACTTACTGCC
>JAAXVX010000407.1 GCA_013335275.1 Bacteroidales bacterium | reverse complement strand
CTATAAAAGAAAGCCTGTCCTTTTCTTCCGGCAAAACATCAAAAACAAGTTCGTCATGTACCTGAAGGACCATTTTGCTCTTTATGCCCTCCTTTTTAAGCCGGTCAAAAAGATGCACCATTGCAATCTTGATTATATCGGCGGCACTTCCCTGAATAGGAGCGTTTACTGCATTTCTCTCAGCAAGTCCTCTCACTACAGGGTTCCTGGATGCTATGTCCGGGAGATACCTTTTTCGACCGTATATAGTCGTTACGAACCCATTTTTCTTTGCCATTTCTATCATCCCGGAGATGTAGTCTTTAACACCGGGATAATTTCTGAAATAGTCTTCAATGAGTTGTTTTGAGTCTCCCCTTGGAATATTAAGCCTTTGGGAGAGGCCGAATGCAGAGATGCCGTATATTATGCCAAAGTTGGCAACCTTGGCCCGGTTTCTCTGTTCACGGGTGAGTTGCTCTTCCGGAATACCGAATATTTTAGAAGCAGTTGCGGAGTGAATGTCTTTTCCTGCCAGGAATGCATCAATGAAATCCTTATCCTGACTCATGTGTGCCATGAGACGGAGCTCAATCTGAGAATAGTCTGCAGACATAATGACACCACCGGGGCCGGACGGAATAAATGCTTTTCGGATCTCTCTGCCTCTTTCTGTGCGAATTGGTATGTTCTGCAGGTTTGGCTTAATTGAGCTGAGCCTTCCGGTAGCAGTGAGAGCCTGATTGTATGTTGTGTGAATTTTGCCTGTTTTGCGTGAAATGAGGAAGGGGAGTGGCTCAATATAAGTGGACAGGAGTTTTTTAATATTCCTGTATTCAAGTATTTGAGCTACAATAGGATGGTCGTTGATTATTTCCGAAAGCGTTTCTTCGTCGGTGGAAAGGCTTTTGCTGCTGCTTTTTTTATCCTTTGGCAAAAGCTTAAGCTTTTCGTATAAAATAACTCCAAGCTGCTTTGGCGATGAGAGGTTGAGAGTATTGTCGGATGCCATCCCGCGCACGGAAGCTTCTATGGTTTCCAGTTCCCCGCTTAGTACACGTCCATACTCTTTTAGCATCTCCTCGTCTACTTTTACTCCGGTATACTCCATATCGGCAAGGACATAAAGCAGAGGCATTTCTGTACTTTCATAAAGAGAAAGAAGCTCTTCGCGTTCAAGTTCGCTTTTGAGCTTTTCGTATAAAGGGATCAAAACAGAGATACGTGTTGCAATCTGGTCCGTTTCAATTTTCTCATCAGCAGAAGCCTGCAGGGAAAAAAGATCCGCCTGTACCATCTCCTTATGGCTTTCGACATCAACTGATAAATAGGACTGTGACAGAATCTCCAGTTTATGCGACCTCTCCGGCGTTATAAGATAGTGCATGAGCTCTATATCTGCAAGATAACCTTTCATTTCCACCGATGAATCCCGGAAAAGGTTTATTGCCCATTTTAAATCGTAACCACATTTGAGAATCTCTTCATTTTCAATTATTTCCTTAAGCGGTAACAGATTGTCTTTGTTGGTGAAAGAGACAAGCCCTGCCGAAAAGAGGAAAATTTTGCCTGCATCGGCCATCATAGCAATTTGTTTGCTTTCCGAAGCAGCTTTAAGAACCTCCTGCAACGAGGATATCCTGTATTCCACTTGTTTAGCCTTAACTACTTCCGGTTCACGGACAGATATATCCGACATCATCTCATCAGTAATGAAAATCTGTTCGAGCAGAGGAA
>JAAXVX010000406.1 GCA_013335275.1 Bacteroidales bacterium | reverse complement strand
CAGAGCGGTATTTGCCAGAATTACTCCTCCGCTGATTGCACCTGTTCTGGTCATGTCTTCTAAAGTTCCCGGACGGAACCCTCTTGAAGCAGATGCATAGACTCTGCTCTTTTCTCCTACTCCATAACGGATAGCAATCTTGGGGCTCAATGCCTGCCAGTTTGCATTATTAAGCGATCCTGTATACGGGTTTAGATACGAAGTTACTGAAGTTCCTCCTTCAATTGAGAATCCTCCGTTGTTAAACCACACCAAATCGCCGCGAAGAGACGGAACAATTGTGAGCCTGTCCGACAATAAGCGGATTTCGTCTAGCAGGTAGAGAGATACCGAATTGCTGTTTCCTTTGTTGATTACAACATCTGTTGATGTTCTGTAAATGTCGCGGCCGTCTACTTTTCCGCCTTTGAACTCAATCCCTGCACCAATGGAATTATTCTTTATCCCTTCGTAGTTATATGAGAGCCATGCTCCGTAGTCGCTTCTGTTTACATCTACATCAAAAATATCCGAGCCTTTCCATTTTATTTCCGAATACTTTTCTGTGGAAAGAAATGATGTAAAGTTCCATGATGAAGAGCCATCTTTACCTGAATAACTTAACCTGTAATTGGAATTGATATAATGATTAACTCCGTCAATCACGCCGGAAGGGCTGTAAATCCGCTCCCCTTTTCCTCTTAAAGCGTCTGTAATGTTAAAATCAATTTTTAAAGTGTTATTCTCATTAATCCGGTAACCGGCAATGGCTCCTGCACTTTTTTCGTTAAGAGAAAGGTTTATGGTTGTAGAATCCGGCTTGTTGCTTGAATTGTAACCGTCGCTTTTGCGGGCAAAACCATTTATGCCTACATAAAATTTACCTTTTTTCAGGGTAACATTTGCTCTTGTTCCAACGGTATTGAAGCTCCCGAAATCGCTTTGCATGAACGCACGAAAACCATCATTTACCTCTTTTGTTATGTAATTTACGGTGCCACCCATTGCGTTGCCGCCATAAATATTGGAATTTGGCCCCTTTACAACTTCCACTCTGTCAATAAGAGCAGTATTTATCATTGCAAAGTTTGCGCTCCCTGTTGAAGTTTTATTTATAGGAACTCCGTCAATCATTATGAGCGTCCTGGCCTGTTCTTTGCCAACGCCACGGCCGTTAATTGATGCGTGCTTGTCAAAAATGCCAAAGTTTCTTGTTACAAACATTCCTGAAACGCCTCTGAGAATATCATCGGCATTGAGAACGGAATTTGACCTGATGCTTTGAATTGGAATCGATATGATCCTGACCGGAGTTTTGATTAATTCTCTGCTTGTTTTTGTTGCGCTTATTACAACATCGTTAAGATTGTAAATTTTTGCTGTGTCCCCCTGCTGGGCAAACGCCCCACACAGAGGTGTGAGGACAAAAAAGGCGAATAGTCCTGTTGTCTTAAAATTCATATATTTTAAAGTTTATTTGTTGTCATATACCGGAGCCTGTCCCATCTCTGCGAGTATCTTCCGGCCACCGTCTTCCGCCAAAAGAAACTCCACAAAAGCTTCGGCGGCTTTTCTGTTTGGTGAATTCCTGAGAATGGCAAGCCCGTAAACCATTGCCTGCCCCTTCATTATCATTGTTTCTCCAGGTTTTGAGCCCCTTACGGTTGTCTCAACCAGGCTATAATGGTCATTGAGCAATGGATCCGAAAGGTTGATTTTCGCCGGCAGTTCAAGATATT
>JAAXVX010000108.1 GCA_013335275.1 Bacteroidales bacterium | reverse complement strand
ATAAGCGGAGTCAAAACCCTCGGAAGCGATATTCCGGCAGCCTTCATGGCAAGCAGCTCGTTATTTTCCCCGAAACCGCCCAGAGTCATTATTGAAGCAAGCAGGGTAGCAAGCGGAAGGGCAAGAGGAATCAAAGTTGCTGCCCCCCAGCCTAAAAACTCGACAATAACTCCGAGACTAAGGCCTTTCCCAACAAGTTCGTCTATGTAGAGCCACAAAAAGTGCATCATCAGGACGAAAGTCACAATGAGAAAGGTCAGAATAAACGGACCCAGAAACGACTGGATAATAAACCTGTCTAATTTTTTCAAAGTACTCCTATTTTGTGGCAAGTTCAATTAACTTGGCAATTGCTGCAGAAATCCCGTCAGCGTTTTTTCCTCCTGCTGTAGCAAAAAAGCTCTGTCCGCCTCCGCCGCCTTCAATAAGCTTCGCAGCTTCCCGGATATCTTTTCCGGCATTGCGTCCATGAGCAACAAGATCATCCGAATACATCAGCGCAAGGTTTGCTTTTTTATCAAACTCATACCCTGCAATAAATATTGTATTCTCTTCGGTTTTAAATGCAAAAGCAAGATTCTTTATTATTTCCGGGTGGAATTCTCCCTTAAGGGTTATCACATTTACACCGTTAATATACTGCTTATCTTCGGTTAGTTTGTTTTTAAGTTCAACAGAGCGTTCTTTCATGAACTCTTCCACCTGATGGCGATAATTCTCGTTCTCCTCAACCAGCCTGGAGATACTGCCAACGAGATTTGGAGAGTTATTGAACATTGCCCTAACAGACAGGAGCATATCTTCATTGCCCTGAATAAGTTTTTCGGCAGATTCTCCGGTAGTTGCTTCAATTCTTCTCACTCCGGCAGCAATTGCCGATTCGGACATAATTTTGAACAGACCTATGTTTCCGGTGGCCGATGTGTGTGTGCCTCCGCAAAGTTCTATAGAGTCGCCGAATTTTATGACTCTCACTTTATCGCCATATTTTTCACCAAACAGAGCCATTGCTCCCATTGATTTTGCCTCTTCAACCGGAACATCCCTGAATTCATCTTTTCTTTTGTTTTCACGGATAAGCTCGTTTACTCTGTTTTCGACCTGTCTTATGACTTCCGGGCTCACTTTCTCGAAATGCGAAAAGTCGAACCGGAAATGGCTATAACTCACAAGAGAGCCCTTTTGCTCAATATGTGTTCCGAGAATTTCCCGGAGAGCCTTGTGGAGCAAGTGGGTTGCAGTGTGATTGTTTGCAATTGACTGTCTTCTTCCGGCATCTATTTTTGCAGTGAAACTCTCATGGATGTTCTTTGGAAGTTTCTCGGAAATATGAATGTTAAGATTATTCTCCTTAACCGTATTTACGATTGAAATCCGTTCACCTGAGGCAGATTCAATGAAACCGGTATCTCCAACCTGTCCGCCGCTCTCTGCATAAAACGGGCTTTTGTCAAAAACCAGCTGGAAGAGCTCTTTGTTCTTGGTTTTTACCGACCGGTACCGTATAATCTGAACGTTCTCTTCTGTTTTTTCATAACCTACAAATTCAACTCCATTGTATGGGCGAACCTCAATCCAGTCTCCTTCTTCGCTTGACGTAGCGTTCCGGCTCCTCTCTTTTTGCTTGCCCAGCTCTTTTTCAAAAGACTTTATGTCTATGCTGTACCCGTTCTCTCTTGCGATGAGTTCGCTGAGGTCAGGTGGAAATCCGTAGGTATCGTAAAGAGTAAAAGTATCTTCTCCGGAAATCATTTTACTATCCTTATACTTAACCATCAGGGCATCCATAAGCTTTATGCCCTTGTCAAGAGTCCTCAGAAATGCCTCTTCTTCCTCTTTAATCACTTTCTCAATAAGATTTTTCTGACTTACAAGTTCAGGGAACGCTATCCCCATCTCACCAACCAGTGTTGGAACAAGCCGACAAAGGAAAGGTTCTTCCACGCCCAGGAAAGTGTATGCATATCTCACAGCCCGTCTGAGAATGCGGCGGATTACATAACCGGCTTTGACATTCGACGGCAACTGTCCGTCGGCAATCGAAAAGCTTATGGCTCTTATGTGGTCGGCAATAACTCTCATCGCAATGCCTGTTTGCGGAGATTCGTCGTATTTCTTTCCGCAGAGTTTTGAAATTTGCGAGATAATATTGGTAAAGACATCTGTATCATAATTGCTCTGCTTACCTTGCAAAGCCATGCAAAGCCTTTCGAGCCCCATTCCGGTGTCGACATGTTTCTGAGGTAATGCAGCAAGCTCTCCGTTTGCTTTTCTGTTGTACTGGATAAAAACAAGATTCCATATCTCAATAACAAGATGGTGCCCTTTGTTTACCAGTTCGCTTCCGGGAACTTTTGCCCTCTCTTCGCTGCTCCGTATGTCTATATGTATCTCACTGCAAGGGCCGCAGGGGCCTGTATCCCCCATTTCCCAGAAGTTGTCTTTTTTATTGCCGGGTAAAATTCTTTCGGCAGGCAGATATTTAAGCCATCTGTTGCGGGCCTCATCGTCGGGACCTATTCCATCCTCTTTGCTGCCCTCGTAAACGGTAGCATAAAGCCTGTCCTTGTCAAGCCTGTAAACTTCGGTGAGAATTTCCCACGCCCAATCTATGGCCTCATTTTTGAAGTAATCTCCGAAACTCCAGTTGCCAAGCATCTCAAACATCGTATGGTGATAGCTGTCGTGGCCAACCTCTTCGAGGTCGTTATGTTTGCCGCTAACGCGGAGACATTTTTGAGTATCGGCAACCCTGTTATATTTAGCCGGAGAATTGCCAAGGAACCAGTCTTTAAACTGATTCATCCCGGCATTTGTAAACATTAGTGTAGGGTCGTCCTTTACAACCATCGGGGCAGATGGAACAATAGTATGTCCCTTGCTTGCGAAGAAGTTGAGGAAATTTTCTCTTATTTCTTTTGAAGTCATATTTTTAGAAATTCTATGCTGATATTTAATTGAACCACAAAAATAGGTTTTTTATTAAAAATATTTAAATTTGCACGAAATTAAGGTAAAAAATACCCGATGTCAACCCCAAAAAGATATAAATTTAACCCCGAAACACTAGCATACGAAATTCACAAGATTTCTATGAAAGCCAGATTTTCAAAGGGTTTCGTTGTATTTCTCGTTAGTCTGGTTGTCTCTTTCGGTTATTATTTCATTTATACAGATTATTTCAAAATGGAGACTCCAAAGATGCTTAGCATCAGGAGTGCAAATGTTGAACTTGCGAATAAGCTGGAGTTGCTCAACAGAAGGTTTGAAGAGGCAAACCGCTCTCTCACGGCTCTTCAGATAAGGGACAACTATGTTTACCGCCCAATCTTTGGTATGGAAGAGATTTCTCAGGATGTGAGAAATGCAGGATTCGGAGGTGTTAACCGGTATTCTTATCTGGAAAGCGTGGATAAATCCGGAATTCTCACAAGCACTGTAATGAATATTGATGTTTTATATAAGAAGGCATATATCCAGAGCAGATCTTTTGATGACGTTGCACAGCAGGCAAAGAACGCCGACGAAATGGCTCTTTGCGTACCGGCAATTCCACCTGTAAATATAGCTTTGCGTAAAATAAAGTTCTCCTGCAACTTCGGATACAGGCCGGACCCATTTACAAGAGTATATAAGATGCATACTGGAATTGACCTGTCCGGGCCTTCCGGTGAGCCAATCTATGCCACAGGCAACGGGAAGATTCTGGAAATTGGCTTTGACTTCTTCGGATATGGCAACTATATTATTGTCGATCATGGATTTGGATATAAAACGAGATATGCTCACCTGAAAAATATAATTGTCAATATGGGAAGATCTGTAAGAAGAGGGGAGCAAATTGCAACAATGGGCAATACAGGCCGGTCAACCGGGCCGCATGTTCATTATGAGGTAATATACAAGAATCGCACAGTTGATCCTCTGAATTACTATAATAGAGATATTGCAGCCGGTGAATTTAAGGCTCTCACGGAACCTAAAGGCTAATCTTTTATTATGAGTAAATACAAGTTCAATAAGGATCAGCTGAGATTTGTCGAAGATAAGCTGGGCATCAGAGGTAAAGTGAGGGTAATCCTGACTTATGTTTTGGTGAGCATCCTGCTTGCAATTCTTTATTATATAATCTTTGCGTTTTTTTTCAACACCCGGGAGGAGGAGAGTCTGCTCAAGGAAAAGCAGTTAATGGAAAAGCAATATGTTGGAATAAGCAAGAAGATGGATATGCTTGATAAAGTTATAGGTGAACTGGAGGTGCGTGACAAGGAGATTTATATGAATATCTTTAAATCAACGCCACCCGACCTTATGTCGGACAATTCAAACGATGAACTTTATAAACAGCTGGATTCGTCAGGCGATATATCGCTGGTGCGTTTTTCCGTGAAAAAGGTTGCGGATCTTGAAACGCAGACAAAAACCGGAGGAGACAAGCTAAAATCAATTTATAACGAACTTAAGGGAGCAGAGAACTCAACAGATATTCCTTCAATAATGCCAATAAGGGGGATGAGCCTGAATCAGACAGGAGCAAGCGTAGGAAACAAGATTCATCCTTTTTACAAAACGACTGCAAAGCATACCGGAATAGATCTTCTTGCCGGAATTGGGACAGAGGTCCGGGTAACAGCAAACGGAGTGGTTGTGGATGTTCTTAAATCGGACAGAGGGAGAGGAAACCAGGTTATAGTTGAGCACTGGGGCAATTACAGAACCGTTTATGCCCATCTCGGAGATGTACTTGTTAGGAAATCGCAGCCTGTTAAACAAGGGAGTATTCTTGGGCGCGTTGGAAATTCAGGACTCTCTTTTGCACCTCACCTTCACTATGAAGTTGTTTTAAACGGAAAGCCTGTGGAGCCGGTTAACTACTTTTTTGCGGAACTCACCCCACGGGAGTATAAGGAGATGCTAATAATTGCAATGAACACGGGGCAATCTCTTGACTAGGAAAACAGACACATCAAAATCAAAAATATTATGCCTTACAAAGAATTTAAAATCGAGAAACTCTACTACACTATAGGTGAAGTTGCAGAAATTCTGAATGAAAATACTTCACTTGTAAGGTTCTGGGCTCAGAAATTTCCGGAGTTCATAAAACCTGCGCGAAACAAAAAGGGTAACAGATTATTTACTGCAGACGATCTGTCAAACTTTAAACTGATCTACTATCTGGTAAAAGAGAGGGGAATGACACTTGAAGGTGCTGCAAAAAGATTAAAGGACAATAAAGACGGAGTGGACAGAAGAGTGGATGTTATCACTACCCTCAATAATGTTAAAGAGAGACTTCAGGAAATATCGAACTCAATTTAAAGATGAAAGCAGGCGAAATTGTAAAAATTCTGGAAGATTTTGCCCCCTGTTCTATACAGGAGAGCTGGGATAATTCCGGAT
>JAAXVX010000405.1 GCA_013335275.1 Bacteroidales bacterium | reverse complement strand
GGCACAATAGAAGATGACCAGCTGCGCAGGGATTTTACAATAAACGCTCTTGCATTCAGCCTGCAGAAAGAGGATTTCGGGAAATTGTCCGATCCGTTTAATGGAGTAAAGGACCTCCAGGCAGGGCTCATAAGAACGCCTCTTGAACCGGACACGACATACAGCGACGATCCGTTGAGAATGATACGTGCAATTCGGTTTGCAAGCCAGCTCTCATTTACAATTGTACCGGAGTCGATAGAATCTCTTAAACGCAACAGGGACCGGCTTAAAATCCTGTCTACCGAAAGGATTTCCGATGAACTGAATAAAATAATACTCTCTCCAAAACCTTCCGTGGGATTCTACCTGCTGGAAGAGACGGGATTGCTTGAACTTATCCTTCCACAGCTTGTCAAGCTAAAAGGGGCAGAATATGTAGACGGGAAGGGACATAAGGAGAACTTCTCACACACGCTTCAGGTTCTTGACAACCTTGCAGCAATGAGCGACAATTTATGGCTGCGCTGGAGTGCCTTGCTCCACGACATTGCAAAACCGGCTACAAAGAATTTCGAACCCGGAATCGGCTGGACTTTTCATGGTCACGATTTCATTGGCGGGAAAATGGTTCCTAAAATCTTTCAGCAATTAAAAATGCCCCTGAACGAAAAGATGCGCTATGTTCAAAAAATGGTTCAGCTGCATTTAAGGCCAATTGCTCTCGTACAGGAAGTCGTTACGGACTCCGCAGTGAGGAGACTGCTTTTCGATGCGGGAAACGACATTGAAGATCTTATGATGCTTTGCGAAGCAGATATCACTTCAAAAAACGACAAAATAGTAAAAAAGCACAAGAAGAATTTTGCCCTTGTAAGAGAAAAACTAATTGAGGTTGAGGCAAAAGATGCAGTAAGAAACTTTCAGAATCCTATCACCGGAGAATACATAATGGAAGCGTACGGCATCGGGCCCTGCAGGGAGATTGGCGAGATAAAAGAGTACATAAAAAACGCCATCCTGGATGGCGTTATCGGAAACCATTTTGATGAAGCCCGGATTCTCATGGAGAAAAAGTGCTCAGAAATGGGGCTTAATAAATTGTTGTCTGAGGATTAAAGTTTGTCCACTTTGCCGTCCAGTTGTCGGTAGACAAATCGCTCCTGAATGCTCCTATAAAATTCACCTTGTCAAAAAAGCTGCCTGAAACATTTGCGTCTGTAAAGAGGTTGACTTTACCTGTAAGAGGGCTTCCGGCAGAAGGACCCCAGCTTGCCCCCGCAGAGAGGCTGTTTGGCTGCTTTAAAGAGAGGTTTGCAATATTTGAGTACACAGTGTTGGAATTGCCTGCTTTCTTGAAAAATGATGATGAAAATGACTCTGCTGCAGTTTTGTCAAATGTTGATGCATTTATCGACAATGAGTCTTTAAATGAACCGTCCTTATCGCTTCCAAGTATGCCCATTTGAGCAAAAATCACATTTTTGATGTTTAAATTTCCGTTTGTCGCTGCACTTTGTGTCTGTGAACCTTTGTCATTGCAAATTGCAATACCTACAGGATAACCAAATGCAAGCGAGTTGTAGCAGTTGAGGTTTGACCCTCTTCTAATCTGCATTGCCGCCTGATGCTGGCCAAGTTTGGAACCGTTATTTGGGTTATTGTTTCCTCCTGTTATATACGATGTTGTGTTTTCAAATTGCGGATCCTGTCCAATGGGCCCCACAAAGGTCATATTGGAAAATAC
>JAAXVX010000404.1 GCA_013335275.1 Bacteroidales bacterium | reverse complement strand
AAAAAGGCTGGCAGTAAGCAACAATCAGTTTGAAAAGGCGGCACAATTACGCGACCTGGAAATGGCCAAAAGCGAAGAACTTGAAAAGGCTCAGAAAAGCTGGAACGAGGAGCAGAATCTTCATCCTCAGGAGGTGAACGAACATGATGTTGCGGAGGTCCTATCAATGATTACAAGCGTTCCCATTCAAAGACTTGCAGAGAAAGAGGGAGACAGACTCTCAAAAATGGGGGAAAATCTACGCAAAAGGCTCATCGGACAAGACGAAGCTGTTGACAAAGTTGTAAGAGCCATTCAAAGAAACAGGGCCGGGCTTAAAGACCCGAACAAACCAATTGGCACTTTTCTGTTTCTGGGACCCACAGGAGTTGGAAAAACACAACTTGCCAAGATTCTCACAGAATATTTGTTTGATTCCGTTGATAACCTTATACGAATTGACATGAGTGAGTATATGGAAAAATTCGCACTCAGCAGGCTTATAGGTGCTCCTCCGGGATATGTAGGATATGAAGAAGGCGGACAACTAAGCGAAAAGGTAAGAAGAAAGCCGTATTCAGTAATTCTGCTTGACGAAATTGAGAAGGCGCACCCGGATATTTTCAACATTCTTTTGCAGGTACTTGACGAGGGCAGACTTACCGACAGCAACGGACGACATATCGATTTCCGCAATACACTGCTGATAATGACCTCCAACATAGGCAGCCGGGAGATTAAGGACTATGGAAGCGGACTCGGATTTTCCAATGTAACTAAAAGGAACATCAGCGATAATACACGTCACATAATTGAGAAAGCTTTAAAAAAGACCTTTTCTCCGGAATTCATGAACAGGCTGGATGAACAGATTCTGTTTAATGCACTTACTAAAGATGACATTTGCAAAATCATTGACATTGAACTCAATGACCTGTATAGAAGAATTGAACAAGTTGGATATAAGTTAAATCTCAGCGACGAAGCCAAAATGTTTGTTGCAGATCAGGGTTATGATCCTCAGTATGGTGCAAGACCATTAAAAAGGGCAATTCAGAAATATATAGAAGATCTTATTGCAGAAGCAATCATAAGCGGGAAATTCAAATCCGGAACAACACTGATTGTGGAGGTTGACAAAGATAACCTATCCGAAGGACAGGCGCCTGAGAAACTTAAGGTTTCCTCTGTTACGAAGGATTAAAGCATTTTTCTCATTTAACTCCGGAGAATTTTCACCGAATTTTCTCCGGAGTTTTTTTATTGAAACCCGTTCAAATGTTACAGGATTTACAACAAATTCGATTGGCGGCGTATGCCCTGCAAACCTAAAACCAAGCTTTTTATAAACATCTCCTTCGGACCAGTCTCTGTCGGCATAGCTCATTATCTCCTGAGGTGACTGATCATTCACAAAATAGTTCAACAGCTTTCCCATCCCGCCTGCAACCCTCACCCCTCTCCTGCTGGCATATCTTACCCACTCGTATGAACTTATAACTTCTCCATCCCTGTTCATTGGCCTTGGAGAAGAAAAAGCAGCAACAGCAGCCGGTTCATTCGTAATTAGAGGAGAAGATTTTGCCCCTTTTACCTCATAAAGCGCATAATAATAGCTTGCACTTGTATAACCAAGTAAATGATTACAATTTAAAAATGCTTTTGCAGTGTGGTTGTCGATTGTTCTTACTTCACAATTCCTGGCAAAGATTGTCCGTGATTTTCCAAGGTTTACAAGTAGCCTTGATACTAAA
>JAAXVX010000403.1 GCA_013335275.1 Bacteroidales bacterium | reverse complement strand
ATGCGCACAACAAATACATTAATCTCTTTCCCTACTCTTGTGGGAGATGCAGGCTGGCCGTGAGTTTTTGCAAGCATCGGAATCTCTTCCCACTCTTTTGCAAGATGAATGAGAATGTCTAATACACTCTCGAGTTTGGGCAGATAGACTTCCCTTATTCCCTCCATCAGTGAAAGCGGGACAGAAGTGTTATTTATATCCTGGGATGTGAGTCCGAAATGTATAAATTCTCCGTAATTCAAGAGACCGGTCTTCTCGAGTTTTCCCTTTATAAAATACTCCACCGCCTTAACATCGTGGTTTGTTGTCTTCTCGATATTCTTTATCTCAACAGCATTTTCAACAGTGAAGTTCCTGTAGATGTCTCTTAATTGTTCAATCTGGCTATCGGTAACGCCTTTTAGCTGTGGCAGGGGAATTGAGCAAAGTGCTGCGAAGTACTCTACCTCAACATATATTCTGTATTTTATAAGAGCGTATTCCGAAAAATAATCCGATAATTCAACAACTTGGCCGGCATATCTTCCATCAATTGGAGATATGGCTTTGAGAGCTTGATTTTGCATATTTGTGCTGTGGTTTAAACGTCAAATTTAGTAATTATTTCATATAGTTTTAAAACTTCAACAGCCTCTTTCACATCGTGAACCCTTAGTATGTCCGCACCTTTAAGCAGGGCCTGCAGGTGAAGGGCCGAATTGGCGTGCAGCACTTCGTCGGGGGTAGACCCGAGATAGCGGTATATCATACTTTTCCGTGAAATGCCAACCAGAACCGGATAGTATTTACGGGTTTTTCCTGTTTCAATTTTCATTCTGTCGAGGCCGCAGAAAAGCTCATAATTTTGTTCTACCGTCTTGGCAAAACCAAATCCGGGGTCCAGAATAAGCTGGTTAATTCCAAGGTCGTTTGCCCTTTTTACAAAATCAAGAAAATAACTTCTCACATCTTCGGTAACATTATCATACTGGCAAAGAGTCTGCATTGTCTCCGGTGTTCCCCTCTTATGCATTGCTATGTATGGAAGTTCAAGCTTGGCAACCATTGGCAGCATACCGGGGTCGTCTTCTCCTGCAGAGATGTCGTTCACAATGAAGTCTCCTACAAAATCAAATGCAAGTTCTACAATGGAAGAACGAAAGGTATCTATTGATATTTCCGATGCCGGGTAGTCACGCAAAACCCGTTTGAGTGCCGGCTTAAGCAGTTCCCACTCCTCCTCCTGAGAAACCGGTTTGGAGCCAGGGCGGGTTGAGCATGCGCCAATGTCAATAATATCTACCCCTTCGGCAAGCATTTGTTCATACCTGCGGCAAAATTGCTCATCGGTTGTACATCTGCTTTTTTCATAAAAAGAATCAGGGGTGAGATTTATTATTCCCATTATTTTCGGGCTCTCAATTTGCTCAATAGTTATCATATATTCTATTAATTACCTAACTTTGTTCATTACACAAATATAGCTTTTTATTATGTTGATAGTGTTAGAAGGTTTGGACGGAGCTGGTAAATCTACGCAAATCAATCTATTGCAAAAATACTTTGAAGACAGGGGAGTGGTAGTTAAATATCTTCATTTCCCGCGTTTTGACTCGCCGGTTTATGGCGATTTGATAGCCCGTTTTTTAAGAGGAGACCTTGGAAGCATAGATCAGGTACACCCGTATTTAATTGCTCTTCTCTTTGCCGGCGACAGGAAGGATGCTGGAGATATGATAAGGGAATGGCTTAAAGAG
>JAAXVX010000402.1 GCA_013335275.1 Bacteroidales bacterium | reverse complement strand
TTATAAATGATGTTTTTACATTGATATTTATTAATGGTGTCGTATTCTTCGTGAAGGAGTGCGATTAGGTTTTCCATCTCCCGGATATTCATCTGGAGTAATCCTTTCCCGTTTGTGAACTGGCAAACGGAATCGTTTAGTAGTTTCTCGGAAATCCTTCCCGGGAACTCTTCTTGACGATTAAGCCTATTTAATAATCTCTTGTGTTTATTCCGGCGGAAAAGTAGAAGCCTGTTCCGCAATCGAGTTTTTCGTTTTATTTTTCTCTCGCACATATCTTTCTCCTCATATTTATTCTCATTATATTATTGCGCTTTAAAAAAGCCCAATCTCCGCTGTGCAATCACGGAATGAAATTATGTAGAAAAAATTGTGAATTAAAAGGCTGGAAGAAAAATTACTGATTTCTAAAAATTGTTTTGTCATTTATAGAAATTATCTTTGTAAAGTGTTTTTGTAAAAACCTTGGCATTGATATTTATTATTTTTCTATCGAATGCCTGATTTTTATTACAATTTTTGAGGTTTGTCAGTTCGCTAATAATTAGTATATTATGTATAAAGAGATTGTTTCTGGTAAGGAAAAAGTTGCCGTTGTAGGTCTTGGATATGTGGGTCTGCCTTTGGCACTCGAATTTGCAAAAAAAGTTGATGTTATTGGAGTGGATGTGAATGAGGGGCATGTGGCGAAGTTATGGCGGGGAGAGGACCCGAATGGTGAACTGGGATCAGACTCATTCATCGGCAGAAAAATCAGCTTTACTACTAATCCTGCTGAACTTAAGGGTGCTAAATTCATTATTATTGCAGTGCCGACTCCTGTTGACAAGTATAACAAACCGGATTTGAAGCCATTGCTGACCGCGACTAAAAGTGTAGGAAAGTATCTTAAAAAAGGAGATTACGTAGTATATGAATCTACAGTATATCCCGGTTGCACCGAAGAAGAGTGTATTCCGCTTCTTGAGCAGATGAGCGGGCTAAAGTGTGGTCCCGATTTTAAAGTGGGTTATTCTCCGGAAAGGATTAACCCGGGAGATTTGGAGCACTCTTTGCAAAATACAATTAAGATTGTTTCGGGTTGTGATGACGAATCGCTTGAAGAGATTGCAAAAACATATGAGTTGGTTGTGAAGGCCGGTGTTCACCGTGCATCTTCAATGAAAGTTGCAGAGGCAGCAAAGATTATTGAAAATACTCAGCGAGATGTGAATATTGCACTAATGAATGAGCTTTCAATTCTGTTTAACAGGATGAATATCAATACTTATGATGTGCTTAATGCAGCGGGAACAAAATGGAATTTTATGAAGTTCAGTCCGGGTTTGGTTGGCGGTCACTGCATTGGCGTTGACCCGTATTATCTTGTCCACAAAGCGGCCGAATTAAAGTATCATACACAAATGGTGGCTTCGGGCCGGTTTGTGAATGATTCGATGGGAGGATACATTGCTAAGCAAACTGTTAAGCGGATTTTGGCAGGAAATAAAGCGGGCCTTGAAAATCTTCGCGTTCTGGTAATGGGAGTGACTTATAAAGAAAATGTTTCTGACATAAGGAACTCTAAGGTATCGGATATTGTGAATGAATTGGTTTCTTATAATATAGATGTTGATGTCATTGATCCGAAGGCTGATCCTCATGAGGTACTGGAGGAGTACAATATCCGCATTCAAAAGGAGCCTGTTGGGTTGTATCATGCTGTTATAGTGGCCGTTTCGCATAAAGAGTATGTCG
>JAAXVX010000107.1 GCA_013335275.1 Bacteroidales bacterium | reverse complement strand
GTCTTAAAACTATAGCCGAATCAATAAATATCACCCTTGGGAAGACATCCGGAGTTACCGCGGTAATTGAAAATACTGCCGGACAGGGAACCAACCTTGGGCATACATTTGAGCAAATAGCAGAGATAATTTATCATGTAGAGGACAAGTCCCGCGTAGGTGTTTGTATTGACACCTGCCACTCATTTGCTGCCGGTTATGATTTGTCTGCAGTCAAAGGTTTTAATGAAGCCTTTGACCATTTCGACAAAATCATAGGGTTCAAATATCTTAAAGGAATGCACCTGAACGATGCTAAAAAAGGGCTGAATTCCAGGGTGGACCGTCACGACTCTATCGGAGCCGGCCTTCTTGGCTCCGAAACATTCAAAATCCTCATGAAAGATCCCCGTTTCGACAATATTCCCCTAATACTGGAGACCCCAAACGAAGACCTTTGGAAAGAGGAAATTTTACAGCTAAAAGCATGGGAGAATGAGTAATAATTTCAATTTATGAGATTTTTTCTGATATTCATAGTAACAATATTATACATGAACGGTACACAGGCACAAAACATAAAACCGCTAAACGACCTTGAAAAGAAGGTAATAGAGGGCAAAGGCACCGAAGCCCCTTTTACAGGTAAATATTATAAATTCAAGGAAAAGGGTACTTACCATTGCCGAAAGTGCGGTGCCGCGCTTTATCACTCTTCGGACAAGTTTGAATCTGAATGCGGATGGCCAAGCTTTGACGATGAAATTCCGGGAGCAATTACACACAAAAGGGACGCAGACGGAATAAGGACAGAAATAAGCTGTTCAAACTGCGGCGGGCATCTGGGCCATATATTTATCGGGGAGCGGTTAACCAAAAAGAATACACGCCACTGCGTCAATTCCGTATCTCTTGAGTTTGTTCCCGAGAAGAGGGAGACAGCAATATTTGCCGGCGGTTGCTTTTGGGGAGTAGAACATCTTCTCCGCCAGGTTAAGGGCGTATTGTCGGTAGAAAGCGGATACACCGGAGGAAAGACAGGCAATCCTACCTATGAAGAGGTTTGCAGCGGGGAAACCGGTCATGCCGAAGCTGTTGAAGTTGTATTTGATGCAAATCAGGTGAGTTATGAAAAGGTGGCAAAATACTTTTTAGAAATTCACGACCCCACACAAACAGACCGTCAGGGGCCCGACATAGGTACTCAATACCGGTCAGAGATATTTTACACTTCCCAGGAACAAAAGAACAGTGCAGACAAGTTGATTAACCTGCTCAAATCCAAAGGGTATAAGGTTGCAACAAAAGTTACAAAAGCTGCGAAATTCTACCCTGCGGAAAAGTATCACCAGGATTATTATTTAAAGAAGGGCACCCAACCATATTGTCACTCCTACGTAAAAAGATTTTAACAAAAGCTATTAAATGAAGGATCTGACAAAAGGTGCAGAGGGAAGACAAATACTGCTGTTTGCCGTTCCAATGCTCATTGGAAATGTGTTTCAGCAGTTTTACAATGTAGTAGACAGTATCGTAGTAGGAAAATATGTTGGTTCAGCTGCACTTGCAGCTGTTGGAGCAAGTTTTCCAATTTTATTTACAATCTCCTCTTTAGTGGGAGGCGTGACTATTGGCGCATCGGTTCTTATTTCTCAGTACTTTGGAGCAAAGAACTATCACAAAGTAAAGGTCACTTCCGATACTCTTCAGATATTCCTTCTTATCAGTTCGGCAATAATGAGCATTTTGTTCTTTTTGCTTAGCCGCCCCATGTTCCGGATGTTGTCTATTCCGGAAGAGGTAATACCGGATGCAGTAAAGTATTTCGACATCGTTATTCTCACAACAACCATTCCTACGTTTTCGCTGTTTGGAATTTCCGCAATCATGCGTGGTGTGGGGAATTCAAAGACACCCATCTACTTTACAGTGGCATCCATTCTTTTAAATACTGTACTGGACCTTGTTTTTGTGCTTGTCTTCGGATGGGGGGTTGCGGGTGTAGCCTGGGCAACTGCTATTGCAACTTTTGCCGGATGGGTGGCATTATGGTACTACCTCAACCGGGCAGAAGACAGCATGATAAGATTTAATCTCAACTATAAAAAATGGCAGTTTGACTGGGAAAATTTTCGAATATCCCTTAAAATCGGTTTACCTTCGGGGATTCAGCAGGTTCTTGTAGGAATTGGGAGTATGGCACTTCTGTCAATTGTATCTCCTTATGGAGTTTCGGTTCTCGCGGCATATACTGCCGCAGGGAGAGTAGATATGTTCGTATCCATGCCGGCAATGAACCTTGCAGCTGCGCTATCCTCATTCGTAGGGCAAAACCTCGGGGCAGACAGGTTCGACAGAATAAGGAAAGGCCTCTGGGAAACATTAAAATATTCCACAGCAATTTGTATTCTGCTTACTCTGGTTGTCGTTTTCTTCGGAGAGAATATCATGGGACTCTTCGTTCAGACAAACGCCCCAAATCACGAGGAGATAATCCGGATCGGGAAGGAGTACCTTCTTATCGTAACATCTTTCTATATAGTGTTTTCCACAATGTTTGTAGTTAACGGAGTAACCCGGGGTGCCGGAGCAACTCTGGTACCAATGTTAATTACAACGCTATCTCTGTGGATAATACGGATTCCTCTTGCTTACCTACTTTCGGATATGTTCGGAGAAAGAGGAATATGGTGGTCAATTCCTATAGGGTGGTCCGTCGGATGTATTGGAGCAATAATATATTACAACTCCGGACTCTGGAAAAAGCACAGAATAAAAACAATGCTCAATTAAGAGCCTAAGCGCTAAAGTTTGATTTCAACCCTACTGTCCTGTTGTAAATAAACTTGTCTCCTGCACTGTCCGAATCCTTAATAAAATAGCCAAGCCTTTCAAACTGGACAGGAACAATTGATTTATCTGCAAACAGATCCGGTTCTACATGAGCAGTAACTGTTTCTAGCGATTTTGGATTGAGGAAATCTTTGTAATCCTTGTCCTCAGGAATGGAATCCATGTCCGGTTCGGTGAAGAGTCTGTCAAAAAGCCTTATTTCAGTCTCTTTTGAATGACTGGCAGATACCCAGTGAATTGTCCCTTTTACGGAACGCCACTCTCCCACTCCCGGTTTAGTTGAAGGATCGTAAGTGCAAATAATTTCAACTATTTCGCCATTACTGTCTTTCACAATTTCCTCACATTTAATAATATATGAGTATTTTAAGCGAACCTCTCCACCCGGTTTGAGCCTGAAGTATTTTTTTGAAGGTTCCTCCATAAAGTCTTCCTTCTCAATTAACAAATCTTTTGAAAAAGGAATTTTTCTTGAACCGGCTTCCGGGTTTTCCGGATTAACAGGAGCATTGAAATATTCGGTTTCTCCTTCCGGAAAATTAGAAATTGTAAGTTTCACCGGATTTAAAACGGCCATGTATCTGTTGGAACGCTTGTTCAAATCTTCCCTTACGCACCATTCGAGCAAAGAAAGGTCAATTATATTATCCCGTTTTGCAACACCCACCTTATCGGCAAAAAGCCGTATGCTTTCGGGTGTGAATCCTCTTCTTCTCAAGCCGCAAATTGTGGGCATCCTCGCGTCATCCCAACCGGTTACGAAATTATTTTTTACAAGTTCCAGCAACTTCCTTTTGCTCATTACAGTGTAGGTGAGGTTGAGGCGGGCAAACTCAAATTGTCTCGACTGAAAAATTTCCAGTTTCTCAATAAACCAGTCATAAAGCGGACGGTGTACATCAAATTCCAGTGTACAAATTGAGTGAGTTATATTTTCAAGAGAGTCGCTCTGCCCGTGTGCATAGTCGTACATCGGGTAAATGCACCACTTGTCTCCTGTCCTGTGATGATGTGCATAAATGATACGGTACAGAATAGGGTCGCGCATGAGCATATTGGAATGGCCCATGTCAATTTTGGCTCTTAACACCCTCTCACCTTCGGCATATTTTCCGTCCCTCATTCCTGCGAAAAGAAGAAGATTTTCTTCTGCGCTTCTGTTTCTGAAAGGGCTGGGTTTCCCGGCCTGTGTAACGCTTCCTCTGTTTAGTCTTATCTCTTCCTGGGATTGATCATCTACGTATGCAAGGCCTTTTTTAATAAGTTCCTGTGCCCATATATAGAGCTGCTCAAAATAGTCCGATGCATAAAATTCATTTGCCCAGTCAAAACCGAGCCATTTTACATCTTCTTTTATTGAGTCTACATATTCAACATCTTCTTTTGCAGGATTTGTATCGTCAAACCTGAGATTCGTCTTTCCGCCGTATTTCTTTGCAAGCCCAAAATTCAGACAAATGCTCTTAGCGTGACCTATATGCAAATATCCGTTAGGTTCCGGAGGAAAACGGGTAAGAATAGATTTATGCCTGCCTTCGGCAAGATCTCTCTCTACAATTTCTTCAAGAAAATTCAGTTGTTTCTCTTCTGCCGGCTCTATTTTGATCTCTTCCATATGAATTCAATATTTAACTTGCAAATATACGATTTCTTGATAGAAATATGGATTAACTTGCATCTAAATGTATAACTTTGCCACTGAATAACTAACAAAAAAACTGCAATAAAATGGTTCAATCAATGACCGGCTACGGAAAGGCTGAGTGCCTTTACAATGACATTAAAATAGTAGTGGAGATTCGGTCTGTAAACGGAAAGAGTTCCGATGTAGGGCTTAAGACACAGGCTATCCCAAGGGAGAGGGAGTATGAAGTCCGTCAGCTTGTCTCATCTGCTCTTATGAGAGGAAGCATTGACCTTTTTGCAACAGTTGAACATGCGGGGAGCAGCAGCACCCGCACAATAAACAGAGATGTGTTTCTGTCATACTACAATCAGATAATGGAAATAAACAACTCTCTGCCTCAAAAGATAAACGACCCTGCAATTCTTAGCACTATCCTGAAGATGCCGGATGTGCTTGAGTCGCAAAAGCAGACAGAAGAGACAGATATATGGGAGCCCCTCAAGAAATGCATTCAGGATGCTATTGCATCGCTCATTGAATTCCGCAAAACAGAGGGAAAGAAACTTGACGAAGAAATCCGAAACAGAGTTGCCCTCATTCTTGAAAATCTTTCGCAGGTTGAAGGTTACGAAGGCCAGAGAACAGAATCTGTACGGCAGAGAATTAACTCGCGCATGGAAGAGTTGAAAGGAGAAATTGACAAAAACCGCCTTGAACAGGAGATTATATATTATCTGGAAAAGCTGGACATTACCGAAGAGAAGGTGCGTCTAAACCAGCATTGCAAGTATTTTACCGAAACACTGGATAAGGAAGAATTCCCCGGAAAGAAGCTTGGATTTATAGCTCAGGAGATGGGCCGGGAGATAAATACATTGGGTTCAAAAGCCAATCACGCCGAAATTCAGCGGTGGGTTGTAAAGATGAAGGACGAATTAGAGAAGATTAAAGAGCAGTCTCTCAATATATTGTAAAATATTTGCATTTTTTTTGCAACTT
>JAAXVX010000106.1 GCA_013335275.1 Bacteroidales bacterium | reverse complement strand
TATTTTGCATGTTGGTACGGATGCTTCCAAGACGCTGGTCCTCGAAAAACCTTTCACGCAGTTTTGTGAGTTTTGAAGAATCGTATTTGTATGCCTGAAAGCCAATATGCGAAAATTCAGATGCAAGGTTGTCCTCAAGTATATAATCAAGAATATTGTTTTCAGAAACTTCGCTCCCGGAAGAGATAAGAGAGGCAGAGTAGCCGAGTTCCGGCGCAAATGTTTTGATTGCAGGAAGCTCCTCGCCCGAAAGGACAATTGACTTTATTTTGAGGGAGTGGCATAGTTCCAGGCACTTTTTGAGCTGATTGATGCCCGGTTCGATGTAAAAGATTTTATAGGCCGAGTGACAAAAAAGAGTATTGAGTGCCTTAAGTACAGATCCGTCGCCGGTTGTATTAATGATTACTGCCAGTGCTCCTGAAGTTGTTGCCTCGCTCAGGGCTGCCGCAGGGATTGCCTCGATGTTGCTGTTGTTATTGTTTTTCATAGGAGCCGGTTTATAGGTTATCGCTTTTTCTTGCTCTTTTCGCTCTTTTCGCCGCTCTCGCCAATTATCTTCTTCACGCTCTCCAGATCCATTGTTGCCGGATCGGTGCCTTTCGGAATTTTGTAGTTGTTTTTACCCTTCTTGATATAGGCGCCATATTTTCCGTTGAGAATATCAATCCCCTCTTCCGGAAAACTTTTAATTTGCTTTTGCTGTTCGCTCTTCTTGTTTGTCTCAATAATTGAGATGGCGCTTTCGAGGTCAATAGTATAGGGGTCGGAATCCTTGCCTGTGGAAATGAATGAACCCATATATTTTATATACGGGCCAAATCTTCCGGATGAAGCAATGATAATATTGCCGTTGTATTCGCCCACTGTCCTTGGCAGTGAAAAGAGCTTAAGAGCTTCTTCAAGCGTAACGGTTTCTATAAGCTGTCCTTTGCCAAGACTTACAAATCTTTTTTCGGGATCGTCGCTGTCGCCAATTTGTGCAAGCGGGCCAAACCTGCCCAGCCTTACGCACACATTTTTTCCTGTTGCGGGGTCTAGACCCAGTTGCCTTTCGGCGCTTGCCGGCCTTGATACCTGCAAGGTAACATCAACTTTTTTGTGGAAAGGAACGTAGAACTCATCAATTACCTTGTTCCACTTCAAATTACCGGCAGCAACAGAGTCAAACTCCTCTTCAATCTTTGCTGTGAAACCAAAGTCAATTTCCGATTCAAAGTTTTCAACAAGAAAATCATTCACAAGAATTCCTATGTCTTCCGGGAATAATTTATTTTTCTCTGCACCCCAGACCTCTTTTAGCTCTTTGTGCTTTACCTCGTCTTTTTCGAGCGTGAAGCAGTTACTGCTTCTTTCGGTGCCGGGCCTGTTGTCTTTAACAATATACCCGCGCTGAACGATGGTTGAAATTGTGGGAGCGTATGTAGAAGGACGGCCGATTCCAAGTTCCTCCAGTTTTTTTACCAGACTGGCATCGGAGTATCTTGGAGGTTTTTGCGTAAACTTTTCCGAAGCGGTTATAATGTGACGGTTCATCAGCTCTCCAGCATTCAGCTTAGGAAGGTTGAGGAGCTTTTCGTCCTCGTCAGAATCATCGTCTTTTGATTCAATATATACTTTAAGAAATCCGTCAAATTTTATTCTGTCGGCAGTTGCAACGAATTTGTTTTTAAGATTGGCCGCACCAATGGAAATTTCTGTCCTGCTGATTGAGGCATCTGCCATTTGAGAGGCAATAGTGCGTTTCCAGATGAGGTTGTAAAGTTTGCGCTCCTGTGCACCCGCTTCAATTTCGACGTTGCTTAGAAAAGTAGGGCGGATTGCTTCGTGGGCCTCCTGTGCTCCCTTGCTCTTGGTTGCATACTGACGTGTCTTCGAGTACTCTTTTCCGTAGAGATCCGTGATTGTCTGTTTAGCGGCACCAAGCGCCATCTTCGACAGGTTTGTGGAGTCTGTACGCATATATGTTATAAACCCGCTCTCATAAAGATTCTGGGCTGTACGCATCGTTTGACTTAGGGAGAATCCGAGTTTTCTGGATGCCTCCTGCTGAAGTGTTGATGTTGTGAATGGAGGAGAAGGTGTTCTTTTTGCCTCTTTCTCTTCAACGGAGATAATTTTGAAAACTGCGCTTTTGCATGCTTCGAGTATGGTAAGTGCCTCTTCGCGGCTTTCGAACTTTTCGGGAATTTCGGCCTTTACCTTAGCAGAAGCTTTTGTATCTGCAGGGGAAAATGTTCCTTCAATTTTGTATTGAGATTTTGCTGTAAAGGCGAGAATTTCCCTCTCTCTTTCCACAATTATCCGCACAGCAACAGACTGAACCCTTCCGGCAGATAGTTTTGGTCTCACCTTCTTCCAGAGAAGAGGTGAAAGTTCAAACCCTACAATTCTGTCCAAAACCCTGCGCGCCTGCTGAGCCATGACCAGATTCATATCAATTGACCGGGGATTTTCAATGGCATGCAATATTGCATCCTTTGTAATCTCATGAAAAACGATTCTTCTTGTTTTTTCTACATCCAGGTTAAGGGCCTCAAGCAAATGCCATGCAATAGCCTCTCCTTCACGGTCCTCATCGGACGCGAGCCATACGATGTCGGCTTTCTTTGCAAGAGCTTTAAGCTCCGAAACCACTTTTTTCTTGTCTTCCGAAACATTGTACTGAGGTTCATAACCATTGGCTATGTCTACGCTCAGTGAGTTGGAAGGCAAGTCCCTTATGTGTCCGAAACTGGATTTTACCGTAAAACCACTCCCCAGAAATTTCTCGATTGTCTTAGCCTTTGCAGGAGACTCAACAATAACTAAATTCTCTCCCATAACTTCTCTAATAATCCTTGACGGGCACAAAGTAAGGTATAAAATAAGGTAATATCCAAATTTTTATTTCTAATTTTGCCTTTTACTATACCTTATATATAGAACAAGATTATGGAGATAAAAAACAGAGAGAAGTTCCTGAAATGGTTTAGAATAATTGTTTTTGGCCCCTTCATTTTACTAATTTTTCTTCTTCTCCTTGTAGGAATTTTTGCCGATATTCCATCATTCAAAGAGCTTGAAGATCCAAAAAGCAATCTGGCAACCGAGGTGATATCGGAAGACGGAGAGATACTTACAACATTCCATATTGAAAACAGGTCGTTTGTAACATTTGAAGAGCTTTCGCCGGGCCTTGTGTCTGCGGTGATAGCAACCGAGGATACACGTTTCCGCGGCCATAGCGGAATTGACTTCCGCAGTCTTGCCAGGGTTGGCGTAAAATCAATAATTCTTGGTCAGAAAAGATCCGGAGGCGGTGGCAGTACTCTTTCCCAGCAGCTTGCAAAAACTCTGTTTCCAAGGGATACAGTCAGGTCCCGTATACCCGGGGCAAAAATGGTTGTTCTTGGCGTTAACAAATTCCGTGAATGGATAACAGCGGTTAAGCTGGAGAGAAACTATACAAAAAATGAGATATTAAGTATGTATATGAATGCCGTTTTTTATGGCAGCAATGCATACGGAATCAGGGCGGCTTCAAGCACATTCTTCGGGAAAAAACCGGTTGACCTCAATATTGAAGAGAGCGCACTTCTTGTGGGAATGATAAACAAACCTTCAAGATTTAATCCGGTAACCAACCCGGAACTCTCCCTGCAGAGGCGGAATCACGTTCTTAACCAGATGCGAAAGTATGACTTCATCACAAGGGCAGAATACGACTCACTGGTAAATATACCTATAAAGCTTGCGTATGCACAGCAGGACAACAACTCCGGACTGGGCCCTTATTTCAGGGACATGCTCAGGAGAATCATGAATGCATCCGAGCCTGTACGGGGCGACTACCGCTACGAGGAGGAGTACAATTATGATATGACAATGTGGAAGGAGGACCCTCTTTACGGCTGGCTAAACAAAAACCTGAAGCCGGACGGTTCGCAATACAATCTGGATAAAGACGGGCTAAAAATTTATACAACTATAAATTCAAAAATGCAGCGTTATGCCGAGGAGGCAGTTGCAGAACATCTTGGAAAGGACCTTCAGCCCACTTTTAGCAGGGAGCTGGCGTGGAAAACAAACAAGCCTTTCTCCAACAGTGTTTCAAAGGATGATATAGCAAGAATAATGAAGCAGGCACGCCGCTGGAGCGACCGCTGGAGGATGCTCAAGGCAGAGGGGATGCAGGACAGCGAAATTGAGGCAACCTTTAATGAACCTACAAGCATGACTGTCTTCTCATGGAAAAATGCAGGGTATATAGATACCGTTATGACTCCAAACGACTCTATAAAATATTACAAATCTTTCCTGAGAGCCTCATTCATGGCCATGGAGCCGCAAACAGGATTTGTGAGGGCATATGTAGGAGGGCCGAATTACCGCTACTTCAAGTACGACAATGCCCGTCAGGCAAGAAGACAGGTTGGTTCTACCATCAAACCGTTCCTTTATACTCTTGCCATGCAGGAGGGAATGACCCCTTGCGACAAAGTGGTTAATGTGCCTCAGACCTTCATTGTGGGAGATACCACCTGGACACCGGAGAGTACAGACAAGCCGGAATGGATAGGGAAAACAGTCACTTTAAAATGGGGGCTCACAAAGAGTTCAAACAACATATCGGCCTACCTCATGAAGCAGTTCGGCCCTTTTGCAATGGTTGACATGGCGCACAGGCTGGGAATAACAAGTCATCTTGACCCGGTTGTTTCGCTTTGCCTCGGCCCTGCCGACCTTACTCTTTTTGAAATGGTGGGAGCATATAACACATATCCGAGCAGAGGAGTTTTTGTTGACCCTACTTTTGTACTCAGGATTGAGGACAAGGCGGGCAACGTGCTTGGCAGTTTTACCGGACGAAAAAGGGAAGCAATAAGCGAGCAGACAGCTTTTCTTATGGTGAATCTCATGGAAGGGGTAGTGAACGAAGGAACTGCAGCAAGGCTGAGGTACAAGTATGTACCTGAAGGGCCTATTGCCGGAAAGACAGGAACAACAAACGATCAGGCCGATGGCTGGTTTATAGGATATGTACCAAAGCTCACAGCGGGGGTATGGGTTGGTGCCGAAGACAGGCAGGTTCACTTTGAAGGGCTTTCAAACGGAGGAGGAGCAAATATGGCGCTCCCAATCTGGGGTCTTTTCATGCAGAAGGTTTTAAAGGACCCTTCCTGCGGAATTACTGTCAAGGACCAGTTTGTAATGCCTTCGGGATTTTCTGCGCAGTTCAACTGTAAGGGAAGTGACGATGAGCTGGAGGGCAACTCAATGGTAAATGATCCGTTTTTCCATTAATATTAACATTTGAAGATGAAAAAAATTGTAGCCCTTATTTATGGGGGGGACTCGTCGGAGGCAGAGGTTTCCGTAAAGAGTGGCAAGCACATGGCCGGCCACATAGACAGAGAGAAATACGAAGTTTATGAAATAATGCTCAAGGGGCATGACTGGAGGGTCGATACAGGCGGCGGCG
>JAAXVX010000105.1 GCA_013335275.1 Bacteroidales bacterium | reverse complement strand
CAATTGACCCTAAAATGGCATTCGGGACAGGGCATCATCAGACTACACACCTGATGGTTAAGAGTCTGATGAACGAAGCCGTAAAAGGGAAAAGCGTGCTCGATATGGGTTGCGGTACTGCCATCCTTTCCATACTTGCAGCAAAGATGGGCGCTTCATCCCCTATAATATCCATAGACATAGACCCGATAGCAGTTGATTCTGCAATAGAAAACGGGAAGAGAAACAGAGTTTCGTCAAAACTTAAGGTTTTTGAGGGAGATTCGTCGATTTTGAAAAAAGGAGAGTTTGATCTCGTTTTGGCTAACATTAACAGAAACATAATAATTGCAGACATTCAAAAATATTCTGACTCACTCCGGCCGGAAGGTACAATTCTGTTAAGCGGATTTTATTTTAAGGAGAAAGAGCTGATTGCAGAAGCAGGGGCAAAAGCCGGTCTGGCTTTTGTTTCTTGTGACACATTGGATGATTGGGCCCTTGTAAAGCTAAGAAAGCTAAAAAAGGGTGAAACAGTGTTGTAAGTTTAAAATTTTGTTTTACCTTTGCACTCCCCAAAGCGGGCATGGCGTAATTGGTAGCCGCGCCAGACTTAGGATCTGGTGCCGTAAGGCGTGGGGGTTCGAGTCCCTTTGCCCGCACAGTTCAAAGCAGATACCCTTTGGGTGGTCTGCTTTGCTTTTATTTGAAGAAGACAAAAAATTTGATATTTATGAAAGTTACACAAAAAAATGCGGATGATTTAACTCTCATCGTCACGCTAACCATCGGGAAAGAAGATTATACCCCAAAAACAAAAAAGATTCTGAATGACTACAGGAAAAATGCAGACATTAAAGGATTTCGTAAAGGGATGGCTCCAATTTCTATAATTGAGAAGATGCACGGAAGGGCAGCTTTGGTGGACTCAGTAAATGCACTCATATCTGATGGACTGAATGACTATATCAATGATAACAAGCTAAATATCATTGGAGAGCCGCTTCCTAATGAGACAGAACAAAAGCCTATTGACTGGGAAAATCCTGCGGATATGGAATTTGTTTTTGACCTTGCTCTTGCTCCAAAGATTGAAATTAACCTCAGTGCAAATGATAAAATCGTTTATCACGAAGTGACAATTACTAAAGAGGAAAAAGCAAAATACAGAACCAATATTCTTAAACAATTTGGTCAGCTTGGAAAGGCCGATGAAATTGCAGAGGAAGATTTTATAATTGCCGACCTTGTACAGGCAGACAACAGAATCGAGGGAACTTATATTGCCCTTAGGTCTATTGAGGACAAGAAAATTAAAAAACAATTCATTGGCAAAAAGGCCGGAGATGAATTTGAAATTGATGTTAACAAAGCTTTTGTAAACGAAACAGACAGGGCAACTCTTCTTAAAGTAAAGAAAGAAGAACTTGCATCGATAGAACCAAATTACACTGTAGTTGTTAAAGAGGTGAAGAGGTTTGTTGATCCCGAGGTTAATCAGGAACTTTTCGATAAAATGTTTGGAGCAGGCGTTGTAAACAACGAAGAGGAGTTTGATGCAAAGATTGTTGAAAGAATGAAGAGCGAATATGCACAGGAGAGCGACTACCGCTTTATGCTTGATGCCCGCGACTTCCTCATTGAAAAGGCTGCAATCGCTGTTCCTGAAGAGTTTTTGAAAAGATGGCTGTTTTCTGCAAACGAAGGTAAATTTTCGATGGCAGACATTGAAAAGGATTTTGGCTTGTTCCTGAAAGATTTCCGCTGGCAAATGATTCGTCAGTATTTTGTAAAAGAGCAGAACATGCAAATTACAAAAGAGGAATTGCTTGAGCAGGCAAAGAAAATCGCTTCTTATCAGTTTGCGATGTACGGTCTTCCAAATGTACCGGAAGAGCAACTCACCCAATATGCCGAATCTCTTCTTACAAACGAAAAAGAGAGCAAGCGCATTTTTGACAAAGTAGAGGAAGACATGGTAATAGGATATGTGAGGTCGGTTGTTACTCTCGACAAAAAGGCAATCTCTATTGAGAAACTGCACGAAATGACTAACTAATAAAAACAATATGGCTACAGATTTTGAAAAATATGCCAGACTTCACAGAGGCATCAGCGGAATATCTCTGCACAGATTTAATTCATTGACAAGTGCATATATCAATCCTACAATTATTGAGGAGAGACAACTGAATGTGGCTGCGATGGATGTATTTTCCCGTCTGATGATGGACAGGATTATATTTCTTGGAGTCCCTATCACCGACGACGTAGCCAACATTATTCAGGCACAACTTTTATATCTGGATTCAACCGAATCAAAATCGGATATCCAGCTTTATATTAACTCTCCGGGCGGAGAGGTTTATGCCGGCCTGGGTATATACGACACAATGCAACTGGTCTCTTCCGAGGTCGCTACTATTTGTACAGGTATGGCCGCTTCTATGGCAGCTATCCTTTTGACAGCAGGTGCAAACGGAAAAAGATCGGCTCTGCCTCACTCAAGGGTGATGATTCATCAGCCTATGGGAGGTGCAGAAGGGCAGGCGAGTGATATTGAAATCACTGCCAAGCAGATAGTAGGACTCAAGAAGGAGTTGTATGAAATAATTGCTCTTCACTCAGGAAAACCACTCAGGCAAATTGAAAAAGACGCCGACAGGGATTACTGGATGAAGGCCGCTGAGGCTAAGGAATACGGGATGATAGACGAGATTCTCACTAAAGCAAACAAAAAATAGGATGCCCGCTAAAATTAATGAATTCTGCTCTTTTTGCGGAAGAGGAAAAGGTGAAGTAGATGTGCTTATTGCAGGAGATATAGCTTCTATTTGCAATGAGTGTGCCCAGCAGGCACTGGACTACTCAAAAGAGGCGCTGAAAGTTAAAAAGGGAAAGGGCACAAAGGCAAAATCTGCTTCCAAACTGCTTAAACCAAAGGAAATCACAGATTTTCTCGATCAGTACGTTATTGGCCAGGACGAAGCCAAAAGATATCTGGCAGTAGCTGTTTACAACCACTACAAAAGAATTAACAGTCATATCGACGACGATCTTGATCTTGAAAAATCAAATATTCTTCTGGTTGGGCAAACAGGTACCGGAAAGACACTTCTTGCCAGGTCAATTGCAAAGATGCTCGATGTTCCTTTCACAATAGTTGATGCAACGGTTCTCACCGAAGCCGGCTATGTTGGAGAGGATGTTGAGAGTATTCTCACAAGATTGCTTCAGGAGGCCGATTATGATGTTGAAAGGGCTCAGCGTGGAATAGTTTTCATAGATGAAATTGACAAGATTGCAAGGAAAAGCGACAATCCGTCAATTACCAGAGATGTTTCCGGAGAGGGTGTTCAGCAGGCAATGCTCAAACTTCTTGAAGGGAGTGTCGTAAACGTACCGCCTCAGGGTGGTCGCAAGCACCCCGAACAAAGAATGATTGCCGTTGATACTAAAAATATCCTGTTTATTTGCGGAGGAGCATTCGAAGGTATTGACCGGAAAATTTCTCAAAGACTCAACACTCAGGTTGTGGGATACGGAAGCAATAAAAAACTTGAGAAACTGGACAGAAATAACCTTATAAAATATATCGCTCCACAGGATTTAAGAGCCTATGGCCTTATTCCCGAGATTATTGGAAGGCTGCCTGTCTTAACTTATCTTGAGGCACTTGACAAGAAGGCTCTTCGCAGCATTCTCACTGTTCCTAAAAATGCTTTGATTAAACAATATGTTAAGCTGTTTGAAATGGACGGCGTGAAACTCAAACTGGAGGATGATGTCCTTGACTATATTGTTGATACTGCAATTGAGTATAAGCTTGGAGCCAGAGGTCTGCGTTCCATTTGTGAAGCTATAATGGTAGATGCAATGTTTGAGACTCCGTCGCAGACAAAGAAGACGCTGACAATCAAACTCGATTATGCGAAGCATAAGATTGATAAGTTCACCGGTTCATTACAGATGTTAAAAGAGGCTTAGGCAATCTCTTCTGCCGGTTTACCCGTGCGTTATATAATAGCTGACTCCCCTGTTCCACAGTTTTCCAGTTTGTATTACAAACCTGAGACTGTTTCACAGGGGAGTCAGCTATTTAATTATGCTGTATGATGTTTTGGCAGAAGAGATTCCCCTCCGCGGTTTTACAGTTTCGGTTTCTATTTTACACGGAATAATTTATTCTTTAAATCGAGGATCAGGATATGGTCCAGGAAGTAAGCATTTCCGGCTATTCCCCAAACATTTTGAGATTTATAAATTTCATCCCAAAGCCTGTCTTTATCATAATAAACCCTTTCATTTTTAAGAACTTTCCCTCCTAATTTTATTGTTTTGTTTATTTCAAGTCCATAAAAGGTTATCTCCCGTCCCCACCATAAGGGTCCGCTCAAAGAGTCGGTAATAACTGAATCTGAGATTTCCAAAGCACGTTCTTTCGATGTTACCAATGCGAACGGACTTGAGCCTGTATCAAACATCAGCTTACATTCTTTACCATTGATAAGAAACGGAAGTTTTATTATTCCATTATTTAATTCAAATCCCTCTGCCGGTATGTCCTTATATTCATCGGGCATACTTTCCGATATAGCGAGCCGGCAGGATTTATAATCAATCACTAAAATTTTATTTTGGAATATATCGAGAGCGATGGTTCCTATATGTTTTGGTGTTTTTGAATGAAGCGAATCTTTGGGTATTTCTTCTCCAAAATTCCTGTGATGCCAAACATCAAGTTTTAAACCAAATGTTCCCATTTGCAGATTTACATCTCTGAACATGATATTTTTATCACTTTCAATAGAGTCCAGTTTGTTTGCTAAAGAAGTAAATTCCTTAAGATATGGCTTTATGGAATTTTCGTAAAACTGTGTTTCGATTGTTCCTAAATCCAGCTGCATGGTGAAATCATACGGCAGGTCATCAATTTTTACAGGAATGTATATAAACGCTTTATCAATATATTTTCCTGAAATAGTATCCCCTTCCCAATTGAACGGAATCCATTCCAGTGATTGTTTTTGCGAACAACCTGTTAGAATTAGAAATGAGATGAAAAATGATATTACCAGTTTATATTCTGCAATTTTCATAACTGCTCAGACGTGGTATTTATTTAATAAAAGTCAACATAAATATATGACAAAAAAGAATTCATTGAGAGGGATTTTAATTTAATCTGCAGTATACTCAAGAACGTTATAGTGCAACGTGAACTTTGGGTGCATCGGGGATTAGATTATTTGGTAAATTTGCAGAACTATGGAAGATATCAGGATTTCTACGGCTCAGTTTGAGAACCGGTCCGGAGATAAAGAATACAATCTCGGGGTAATTGACAGGCTGGCTGCTGAGGCGGCTGCTAAGGGTTCGGACGTTGTTGCTTTTCACGAATGTTCGGTAACAGGGTATACTTTTGCAAGACACCTTAACAGGGATGAGATGCTCGAATTGGCGGAATTTATTCCGGAAGGCGATTCGGTCAGAGAGCTAACGGCAATT
>JAAXVX010000401.1 GCA_013335275.1 Bacteroidales bacterium | reverse complement strand
TGAATGCCAAGCTAATAGGCGATTATTGTGTTGTGCCTCTCTATTTCGACGATAAAAATCAGGCTTCTGAGGCATTGTTGCGGTTGAAGTTTGTTGAATCGGTTGAGCACGGATATTTGTTTGATAAAAACGGAGAACTTTTTGCCAGTTATCCGGACACAATTTCAAATAATATGATTCCCGCTGTAAATAAAAGTTCGGAAACGAGTTTTGAAGAGGGGTATTTTTATGTTACAGAGCCTATCAATTTTCAGGGAAAGGTATTAGGAACAATTTTCATTAAGGCAAATTCCAAAATACTTACAGCCCAAAAACAGAAGCTAATTTGGGTGTTGGCTATACTGGTAATCGCTCTTCTTTCGCTTTCATACTTTCTTGTATCAATAATGCATAAGCTTGTTTCTGCACCAATATTAAACTTGGCAACCTTAACTGCGGCAATTTCTAAAAACCAGAACTTTAATGTTCAAATTGAGCAACACGGAAGTGATGAAGTGGGGTTTCTTTATGAACAGTTTAACAATATGCTGTCTCAGCTTTTGAAGAGGCAGAACGAGAGGGATCTGGCAGAGGAGGAGATCCGGAATTTAAATGCAAGTCTGGAAAAAAAGGTTGCAGAACGTACCGCTTTGCTGGAAGCCGCAAATAAAGAGCTTGAGTCATTTTCATATTCGGTATCTCACGACCTGAGAGCACCACTACGTCACATTAACGGCTATCTTGAATTGCTTATCAAACGAAACAATTCGCAGCTGGACGATAAAGGGAAACATTATATTGAGTCCATTTACGAAGCATCCAGTCATATGGGTCATTTAATTGATGACTTGCTTAATTTTTCCCGAACCGGGAGGATGGAGATGAAGCTGGATAATATCGACATGAACAGGGTTGTAAAAGATGCTATGATAATTTTGGAGTCCGAAACGAAAGGGCGCAAAATTGACTGGAAACTTAATTCTTTACCGAGTGTTCATGCAGATTATGCAATGATGCGGCAGGTTTGGGTAAATCTTATTGGAAATGCGATTAAATATAGCCGAAAACGTGATATTGCAACCATAGAAATAGGGGCAATAAACGAAAGAAATGAAATAATATTTTTTATCCGGGATAATGGTGCCGGGTTCGATATGAATTATGCGCAAAAACTGTTTGGAGTATTCCAGCGGTTACATTCAAACGAAGAATTTGAAGGCACCGGCATAGGTCTGGCAAATGTTAATCAGGTTGTCAAAAGGCATAATGGTCGCACCTGGGCCGAAGGAGAAGTTGATAAAGGAGCTACTTTTTATTTTTCAATACCTAAATAATGGGAGAATATAATATGATTGAACTTAAAAAAATTTTACTGGCAGAAGATAATCCGAAAGATGTTGAACTTACTCTGGAAGCGATGGAAGACAGTCTTCTTGCGAACAGAGTGGTGGTGGTTAAGGACGGTGTTGAGGCCATGGAATATCTCAGGTGTGAAGGACAATTTGCCGATAGGGAACCCGGGCTTCCGTCTGTTTTGCTGCTTGATATAAAGATGCCCCGAAAAGACGGTATTGAAGTGTTGCGGGAAATCCGAAGCGATCCAAAATTAAAGTTGCTGCCTGTAGTGATGTTAACCTCTTCCCGTGAGGACAAAGATTTGCTGAACAGCTATTATTTAGGCGTTAATGCATATGTGGTAAAGCCTGTAAATTTCAACGGTTTTATTGATGCGATTAAACAATTGGGTATTTTCTGGGGATTAGTTAATG
>JAAXVX010000104.1 GCA_013335275.1 Bacteroidales bacterium | reverse complement strand
GTGGCTAAAGTTGCCGACACAGGGGAATATCTCTTCGAAATTACTAAGGAAGGGGAAGAAAAAATTCTTGTAAAAGGGGGCCGTGGCGGAATGGGAAATGCTTTTTTCAAAAGCGCAACACACCAGACTCCCCGTTTTTCACAACCCGGAGAACCTGGTGAAGAGAATTGGTTCATACTTGAGCTGAAACTTCTTGCCGATGTGGGGCTGGTTGGCTTTCCAAATGCCGGCAAGTCTACTTTGCTCTCTGTAATGTCTTCTGCAAGACCAAAAATTGCCGATTATGCCTTTACAACCCTCGAACCCAGTTTGGGTATAGTTGAGTGCAGAGATCAAAAATCTTTTGTAATGGCAGACATCCCGGGAATAATAGAGGGAGCACATTCGGGGAAAGGGCTCGGATTAAGATTTTTAAAGCATATTGAACGCAATTCTATGCTACTGTTCTTAATTCCTGCAGATGCGAAAAGCATCAAAGACGAATACAAGATCCTGCTAAACGAGCTTAAGCAATATAATCCGGAACTGCTTACAAAGGACAGAATTCTGGCAATTTCAAAATCGGATTTGCTGGATGAGGAGTTGGAAAAAGAGATAAAAAAGACACTCCCGAGAAAAGTGCCTCATATATTTATCTCTTCCGTAGCAAACAAAGGTTTGACTCAGCTCAAAGATCTTCTGTGGGATACCTTGAACAGCTGACCTAAAATCTAAGATTATGTTTGATAAAATTATTGAATGGGACAGAGAGCTTTTTTTATCAATTAACAGTTTCCATTCGCCTTTCTTCGATGAGATGATGAAACTCTTTTCTGCGAGGGCTCCATGGATTCCTCTTTATCTCATTATTGCCGCTTCGCTCTTTTTTTCTGTCAGAATCAACTTGAGAGCGAAAGACAAACCATTTATCAGCATACATAAAAAAGACACAAAGTTTGCAGTAATTGCCTTTATAGGAATAATTGTTGCTTTTGCGCTCTCGGACTTCCTTTCAAATCAGACAAAATATCTTGTGGAGAGGCTACGTCCGGGATGGGACCCGCTCACTGTTCATATTGCCAGAGTCCTTGAAGCAAACAGAAACAGTTTCAGCTTTGTATCGAGCCACGCAACAAATGTCTTTGGATTTGCAACCATTACCTCTTTAATTTTCAGAAAAAGGTGGTACACAATTTTCATCTTCTTTTGGGCCCTTTTGGTATGCTACAGCAGAATATATGTAGGCCGGCATTTCCCTGGCGATGTATTGGGCGGAGCATTGCTGGGCTTTATTTTCGGATATCTTTTGTATCGCCTCGTATGTTATTTCTATAAACGATTTCCCGCCAAATCTGTTGTTAAATAAACCGAAAGTTCACATGTATTATATTATTGACAAAAGCACAGATCCTCAGTGGAACCTTGCTGCGGAAGAGTATCTCTTTAAAAAATTCAAAGAACCTATTTTCCGTCTTTGGCAAAATGGAAACTCGATAATTGTTGGACACCATCAAAATGCTTTTGCCGAAATTAATGTTGAATATGTGCTGGAGAATAAAATACCGGTTGTGAGAAGGCTCACAGGCGGCGGTGCTGTTTTCCACGATATGGGAAATGTAAACTTTACATTTATCGACAACATTGAAGAAAATGAGGAGAGTTCTGCAATGTTTGCCCGGTTTACAAGGCCAATCATTGATGCTCTTCGCAAACTTGGAGTTGAGGCGTATCTCGAAGGAAGAAACGATTTGCTTATTGATGGCAAAAAGTTTTCGGGAAATGCCGTGGCGAGATATAAAAACAGAGTCCTTCAACATGGCACTCTGCTCTTTTCTTCTTCGATGGCCAATCTTTCAAATGCTCTCGCAGCAAGACCGGAAAAATTTATAGGAAAATCTGTACAATCCAACAGAAGCAGAGTTACAAATATTGAGGAGCACTTAAAAACTCCCATGACTATTCAGGAGTTTATTGATTTCCTTCACAATGAAATTGCCGGCAAAGAGAATAGCGGATATAATCTTTACAGCTATTCCAAAGAAGATATCGAAGCAATTGGAAAACTTTACAGTGAGAGATATAGCCGGGATAGCTGGAATTACGGGAATTCCCCGAAATATCAGTATTCAAAAGTTAAAAAATTCCCTGCCGGCCTGGTTGAATTATACTTTGAGGTTGACAAGGGAATAATTACCGATATTAAAATCTATGGCGATTACTTTTTCAACAAAGAGACCCCTGAACTTGAAAATATTATCAGAGGCAGCCGCCATACACACAAGTCGCTTGAAGAACTCATTAAAAAGATAAACCTCTCCGACTATATTTCAAATATCGAGGGAGAGGAGTTTCTTTCTATGTTCTGGGATTAATACCCAGACTAACTATCATGTCTTTTCTCTTTTACTTTCACAAGAAGGTCTTTTAGTACATCAACGCAGTCTACTAATGCGTCTTCGAATTTTGCCGAGTGTCGCTCTACAATTATGTCGTTGCCCGGAATGTCAATCTTAATTTTTACGTTTTTGTTATCAAAATCCGGTAACAGGCTCAAAATAACCTCTACACCTTTTACATCTTCATAATACCTTGGAAGTTTTGCAAGTTTCTTCTCAATAAAATCAATCAATTTCTGATCTGCATCAAACTTAAGCGATTGAATCCTGATTTCCATATTATCCTCCTTTTTTTGCTCGCGGATGAGCGGTTAAAAATATTTTTTTCAGCTGTTCAAATGAGTTATGGGTATATACCTGTGTTGCGGCAAGCGATGAATGTCCCAATACCTCTTTTATGCTGTTTAGATCGGCACCGTTGTTTAACAGATGGGTAGCAATTGAGTGTCTTAAAAGGTGGGGCGATTTTTTACCTGAAAACCCTGCCGATTTTGCCAGCTCCCTGCTCACTATTTTATTAACAAACGAGAGGTAGAATGGTTGCCCGGAATCTGTAAGAAAGAGATACCCTCCCGGATTTTCCGGATAATAGCCGTTAAAGCCTTCAAGGTATTTGGTAAGTTCGTCCGAAAGCGGTCCCGGAACGGGAACTTCCCTTATTTTATCGCCTTTGCCGGTAATTCTGAACAATGAGCGGCTCTTATCCCAGTTCGCTATTTTCAGGGAAGCCAGCTCTGCCCTTCTTATTCCGGTAGAATAGAGAGTAGATACTACCATCCGGTCTCTTACCGCTAAAAAGTCATTGTGGTCAAATTCTCTTTCAAAGTAGTTTTCCATTGCACTCTGAACGTAAAACTCAGGAAGTTTTTTTGATTGCTTCGGACGGTATACTTTTTTCACGGGATTTGAATCTATAAGCCCCTTGCGCATGAGGTAACTGCAATAGCTGCTAATCGCGGAGAGCTTCAGATTCATTGTTCTCGGGCTTAACCCTGAGTCAAGACCCTGAGCAATAAAACCTCTGATTATATTTGGTTTCAAAGAACTTAAAAAATCTTCCTCGCTATCGGGTGCAACAAATTCATAAAGTTCACCAATATACTCCCTGTAAAGTATCTGAGTTCTGGGAGAGTATCTCCGGTTCACTTTCAGATAATCTATGAATTCCTCCATTGTTCCCATAATCCGCTACTAATTTAATAAATAATCGTGAAACAAACAATAATTAATTGTGTCCGAATCGCCGGCGGCAAGTTGCGTTTTATTCAGTAAATATCCCACAGCCACCTAACCTCTTCGGGCTTGTGCGTCCTCGCTCCGTTTCACTTCGTTCCGGCCGAATCGCCCTCATCAATTCGTTGGCTGTGTGTAAAGATTGTTCAGAAATGTTACAACTCTCCGCCTAAGATTGTCCCGTCTTGGAATTGGTTGACACATAGTCGCTACAAAAAGGGGGCAAGTTAGGTGCTCCTCCGTCGCAGGTTTACGCCTTCGGCGGAAAAGATTTGCCGGCCGCAGGAATTTTAAACCGCGGCGAAGCCGCACCAATTTATTCTTATTAGAAACTCTTTTCGTTGATATCTCACTTGTCGCCGGCACCGAGTTGTGTTTTTCTCCCGGCTGTATATCTAATACCTACTAATTGATGAGGGTGATTCGGCCGGAGGGAGTGAAGCAAAACGGAACGACTGAGGACGCACAAGCCCTCATCAATTAGTAGGCAGTGTGTAAAAGAGCGAGAAGTAATGAAAACTCGCTGCCGGAGATTCGGCAAGAGGAGAAACAACGAAAAGAGGCCAACCTGTTGGGTCAGCCTCTTATTATAGAATGTTACTTACAAAATTACTCTTCGTTGAGACGAAGATTTTGCACGTATACAGCTTTTTTAACTTCGTCGCGTCTCTTTACAGATTGTTTAACAAAAGTTTTTCTGCTTCTGAGTTCACGGATAATACCGGTTTTCTCGAATTTACGCTTAAATTTCTTAAGCGCTCTTTCAATGTTTTCGCCCTCTTTAATTGGTACAATAATCACGCTGACAACACCTCCTTTTCATAGGGGGGCAAAAGTATGGATAATTTTTATAACGGGCAAATTGTTAGACCCTTTTTATTAACTTTGCACCACTAAAAAATTAATTATGAGTCTTAACGAGTTTCAAAAACAAATTTTACAGGGAATTCCTGAGCAGCTTCCACCTCCTGCTGTTTATGAAAAAGAGATAAATCACGCACCAAAGAGAAAGGATATTCTGTCATTTGAAGAAAAACAACTTGCTCTTCACAATGCACTGAGATATTTTCCAAAAGAGCAGCACGGCGTTCTTGCTCCTGAATTTGCAAAGGAACTTGCCGAATACGGCAGGATATACATGTACCGGTTTCGTCCGGATTATAAGATTACTGCACGTTCAATTTCTGAATTTCCCCATAAATCCGTTCAGGCTGCTGCAATTATGCTCATGTTGAGCAATAACCTCGATTACGCAGTTGCCCAGCATCCCCATGAACTTATCACATACGGCGGTAACGGTGCAGTGTTCCAGAACTGGGCCCAGTACCTGATTACAATGAAGTACCTTGCTCAAATGACCGATGAGCAGACGCTTGTCCTTTATTCCGGGCACCCTTTCGGATTGTTTCCGTCTCATAAAGATGCGCCAAGAGTAGTGGTTACCAACGGAATGGTCATTCCAAACTACTCATCCAAAGATCACTGGGAGAAATTTAATGCACTTGGCGTTTCGCAATATGGCCAAATGACTGCCGGATCATTTATGTACATAGGTCCGCAGGGAATCGTTCACGGAACTACCATAACATTGCTCAATGCAGCAAGAATGAAAAGCAAACCCGGAGAGAAAGGTTCCGGGGGAAAGGTATTCGTTAGTTCCGGACTTGGCGGAATGTCGGGAGCTCAGCCAAAAGCAGCGGTTATTGCAGGTGTTGTAGGTGTTATTGCAGAAATCAATCCGAAAGCCGTACAAACAAGATTTTCGCAGGGATGGGTAGATGAAGTATATACTAATCTGAATGAGCTGATTGACAGGATAGCGGTTGCAAAAGCTGCCAAAGAGGCTGTATCGCTGGCATACCAGGGAAATATTGTCGACCTGCTGGAGAAATTTGTTGAAAAAGATGTACATATCGACCTTGGAA